>NZ_JBHJTL010000004.1:0-182956 GCF_042264065.1 Streptomyces sp. NPDC056222
AGAGCCTCGACGGCCGCACCGGGATGCGCGCCGAACACGAGAAGCAGATCGACGAGGAAGCCCGTACAGCCCACCGCGCGAAGATCGAACAGGCCACCAGAACAGCCACACCAACCAAGACTTAGCGGTTGCCTCACGTCACCTGATGCTCGTGCGGCATGCTGCCAGTCCTGGGTGGCGGGCGCGGAGTCGGGCCGGCGAGCGAGGCGGGGCAGGGCAGGGCGGGGGGGATGGAGGCCCGCCGAGGCCTCGCCGGTTGCCGCTCCCGTTGGTCCGGTGACTTCTCCCGATTCCCGTATGACGCCTCCGGTAGCTCCGTCTTCTCCCCCGGTCAGGCCGTCGAACGGTTCAGCTGCCCGGAGTCAGCTTCCGATTGTTTCCGGATCGGCCGATGTCCAAGTCGAGGAGCGCGGTCAGGGCCGTGCCACCTTTCCAGAACCCGAGAAGGTCTACGTCGACGAGGACCAGGGCGTGGCGGGCGGCGAAGGCCCTGGCCTGCTTGGTGACCTTGCACGAGGCGACGAAGAGCGGGATGGCCGCTCCGTGTTCGCTGCGGGCTGTGCCGTTGAACTTCTGGAGGTCCGGGCAGCCAACGGTGCGGTGCTTCGCATAGCGCTTGCACTGCACCACGATCTTCCGGCCATCCGGCAACCGGCCCACAGCCCCAAGTCGGCGCCGCGCTGTGGCGGCGCTTGGTTGCAGGAGCGGGCGGTTCAGCGCTCCTCGCGCAGCCCCCACGGAGCCCCGTACGCGCCGAGCAGATCAAGGAACGGCTGGGGTGGCAGCGCTTCGGGGCCGAGGACGCCGCTTGCCTTCCATGTCCCTTCCGCGATCAGCTCCAGGGCGATCACCGGGTTGATGGCGGTCTGCCAGACCACTGCTTGGGAGCCGTACTCGCGCATCGTCCACTCGTTGTCGACGACGTGGTATAGGTACACCTCCCGCGCCGTGCCGTCCTTGGTTCCCTTGACCCAGGTGCCCGCGCAGGTCTTGCCCTTCATACGGTCGCCCAGCGTGGCCGGGTCGGGCAGACAGGCGGCGACCACGTCGCGCGGGGAGACCTGGACCGGCCCGTCCGCGCCGGGCACGGTGACCTTGGCCGTGGAGTCGAGCCCCAGGTCGCGGAGAGTCTTCAGTTTGGCGATGAAGTCGTCGCCGAGGCCGTACTTGAACGTCACCCGTCGGGCGTCCAGCCAGCGGGGCATGAGCAGAACCTCTTCGTGCTCGACGTTCACGCACTCCACCGGGCCGATGCCCTCGGGGAAGTCGAAGACCTCCGGCTCACTGAAGGGAGCCGTGGTGAACCAGCCGCGGCCCTTCTCATAGACGACGGGCGGGTTGAGGCACTCCTCGATGGTGGTCCAGACGCTGAAGGAGGGCGCGAAGTCGTAGCCCTCCACGGTGAGATTCGCGCCGTCGCGGACGCCGATCTCCTCGACCTCGTCGAAGAGTTCATCGGCCGCGTACCGGGCGAACACGTCCGACAGGCCCGGCTCCACACCCATGCCGACCAAGGCAAGACGGTCCGACTTCTCCCAGGCCTCGGCCAGGGCGAACTGCTCTTCGCCGAGCTTGACCCCGCACTGTTCGTACGGGGTGGTGGGGTGCGGCACGGACAGCGACATCGCCATGTCGACGTAGTGCGCGCCCGCGGCGAGGGCCGCGTTGAACAGCGGCATCACGAACCTGGGGTCGGTGGCGTTCAGCAATACGTCGCAGTCTTCCTCGGCGAGGAGACGACGGACCGCCGCCTCGTCGGAGGCGTCCAGGCGGTGCGCGCTGAACCGGCCGGCTCGGTCGTCCAGCGCGGCCACGGCAGCCTCCGCGCGGGCCGGATCATAGTCGGCGACGACCATGTGGGTCAGAAAGCCACGGCGGGCCGCGATACGGGAGACGGCGGTTCCGACGCCGCCCGCACCCACGAGAAGTACACGCATGTCACACCATTTCGTCGAGACGGTCCCGGCGAACACCCGGGAACACCCTGATGCAACACGATCCCGACAGTTAAGGTCTACGGTGTTGGCATAAGGCTGGATGAGGTGGCGAGGCGATGCCGAAGAAGGTGGTTGCGGAGGCGGAACGGCGCAGGCGACGGCCGACCCGGCAGGGCACCGTGCTGTCGGAGAAGCTGATCGTGCAGACGGCGCTGCGGATGCTGCGCGAGCACGGAAGTGCCGGACTGACCGCACGCCGGCTCGGTGCCGCTCTCGGCGCCGATCCGAGCACCGTGTACAGGTACTTCGCCGGCCTGGACGGCCTGACCCGGGCCATCGGCGAGGAGCTGATGGGACGGGCTCTGGACAGCTGGACAGCCACCGGGAACTGGCATGCCGACCTGCGTTCTCTGGGCCTGGCCATCCACGCTTCCTACCTCGCCCACCCCCAGGCCGCCCAGCTGACCGCCAGCCGCGTCACCGGCCGCCCACGGGAGATCGAAGTGGACGAGACAATCCTCGGCATCCTGCGGGGCGCAGGCTTCGGCGACGCGGACGCCGTCGGCGTGTACCACGCCTTCATCGACCTGGCTCTCGCCTTCGCCTCCCTGGACGCGGGCGCGCTGGCCATCAAGGACGAGGTCAGGGAGGCGGACGAGGACATATGGACCTCCACCTATGCCCGGCTGCCCTCCGAGACCCATCCGCACATCGCCGCCACCTCGCACCTGCTGGCGGACCGGATGAATCTCAGCGCCTATCCGGTCGTGCTGGACACTCTTCTGAACAGGGCGGAGGCACGCCTGACCGCCACACAGAACGACGCCACCGGCACCGGGTGACAGCCCGGGGCCAGCCAGGGGCCGGTGGCACCACGCTCCCCCGAGACACGCACCCGTGACCCGAAGCTGGTGAAGCCCGCCGACAGCAGGGCATAGGCAGCGGCAGCGGCGACCAGCGCTCACCACCGGATCCCACCCTCACGACAACCAATCGGCCTGGTGTCGCGTCCTACTCGCAGGGCCGTCTACGGCCACCCTGTCCGGAGCAACGCCACCCCTGGAGGGGCACCATCAGTACGTTCACCCCCGATCACCCCTCCCAGACCGCGCCGCCCCGCCGGACCACCGGGATCGGCAGGACACTACTGGGCGTCGTAGCCGGTGTCCTGCTGACCACCGCACTCTTCACAGTTCTGTGGTGGCCGCAGACCGAGGTGACCTATCGCAACAGTGCTCCTTCATCAGTGGTCTACGAGGACGGGTCGCCCCACTTCCTGGGACTGGTGCACAAACACAGCCTGTCCGGGCGACACTCCTACAGAATGGTGATCGGCAGGGACTCCAGCCTGTCCTACGGACACTGGGTCGACATCGACACCGTCCTTGGCGCAAAAGGGATCGAATCCACCACGTGGACGGAATCCGGAGTGCGTGTCCGCTTCCCAACCGGTCACGAACTCTTCATCCCAGCCCACTTCTTCCTGCACGGCAGGTGACCCCGAGAGCCTGTCCGGTGAGTCGAAAGGGCCCCCCTGTCTGCCTTCTAGGCTGACGCAATGGACAACGGGCTCGCTCACGAGGAAAGCACCTTCATCAACTTTCGACGCTACGTCCCGGATCCGAAGGAGCACGGCTTTCGGTGGGTCAACGTCAAACAACTCCGCTTCTCTGCCGAGTCCGTGGACGATAGAGGGCTGCTTGCCGCACTGATTGGGCATGAGCAGTTCCGGGACGACTATGCAGGTGGCGGAGTGCTACCGGACGGGCCCCGCCACGGTCCGTATTGGCTACGGTTGATCACGCCTGACCTGTACGAGCCCATCAGCCACGAGAAGGCCGTGCAGATCCTGCGGGATTGGATGGATCCGCTCTGGGACGCGTCCACCGAGCCTGGGGGCAGATCTGCAGCGGGAGGTCGTCGCCCGCCTGGCCGCAGCCGATGGCATCTACTACCTCAGCGAGCTCGGTGATGAGGCGATTCATGACTGGGGACGTGTGCACGACTACTTCCACGAGTTCGTGCTCATCGACCGCTCGACCGGGCGGATCACGCTCATCGTCGCCGCCGACGATTGAGGCCCCCCGGGGCATCCACTGCAGGGGCTGATATCAGGAGCGGAGCCACAACCGAATCGCCGCAAGGGTGGCCGTAACTTGGAAGAACTCCCCCGACAACTCGCCGCGACTGAGCACCACGTCCACGACGCCCAGCAGCCGCCACCACGGCGGCGAGCGCGAGGAGCGTTTTCCTCGACGCCGACCTCGTCGACACCATGCACGTGGCGGTCTCGCCGGTGAAGCTCGGGTCCGGAGTACGGAGTCCCCCGATGAGCTGCTCGACCGGTTCCACCTGGACGTCGTTCCCAGCCCGAGCGGGGCGACGCACCACCTGTTCTGGCGAAAGTGACCGGACCTCAGGGCTGGCCCCGGTCGGCTGTTTTGCCTACCAGGGCCAGCCCTGAGGCAGGCCGTCGAGTCGCGCCCCGGACAGTCAGCCGGCCATAACGGTTCCCTCAGCTCGTGCCCGGCCGGAGGCGGGCAGGTCACGTCGGTACCTCGCCCGGCGACCGCGCCCGTTCTGGCTCCAAGCACCGTCTGATCGTCGACCGCAACGAAACCCCGCTCGCCGTGACGCTGACCGGCGGGAACCGACATGACGTCACCCAACCCCGCCACTGATGGACGCCGTCCCATCGATTCGAGGTCGGCGGCAACGCCCCCGCCGCAGGCCCCGGCGTCCGTACGCGGACCGCGGCTACGGCTTCGACAAGTACCGCCGCCTAAGTACCGCCGCCTCCTGCGGAAGCGCGGCATCGAGCCGCTGATCACGCGACGCGGTGTCGCCCATGGTTCCGGACTGGGCAAGGTGCGCTGGGTGGTCGAGTGTGCCTTCGCCTGGCTGCAGGAGTTCAAACGGCTCCGCATCCGATGCGAACGACGCGCCGATCTCCATCAGTGCTTGCTCGCACTGGCCTGCAGCCTCATTTGCCTCTGCCGCCTACGAACCTCATTCTCCAACGATCAGATAGGACCATCCGCCCCGGACATGTGCGGACCCTGGTAAGGCCATGAGCTATCCGGCCCGTGGCCGCGTGCAGGCACGACTGAGGTCGATGCGCCTCATGAGGGCGCGTCTCAGGGCAGGCTGTCGAACTTGCCGAGGAAGGCGCCGACCACCGCCGCAACGGCCCCGCCGGCGAGGAGGAGGCCGATACCGAGGATGAAGGCAACCAGGATGGCGTTCCGGATCCGCCGGCCCCGCGACCGCAGCGGAAGTACGCGGCCGGGGTCGCGTGGGTCGTACGCCGCCTCGATGCTCCAGGTCGGGATGGAGTGCCGCACGGTGCGGACCACGCCGCCCGGATCCGTGTACGCGTACCGGCCGGGCTCGTTCTGGAGCCGGATGGCGACCGTCCGGACGCCGTGCTTGCGCAGGTACCACTCCTCGGCCGGGTCGTACGCGAGGAACGCGCCGAACGTGAGGATCAGGATCCCGAAGAAGCTGCACGGGATGATGATGATCATGGCGGCCGGGCTTCCCATGAAGCCCACGAGCACGCATGAGCCGATGGCCACCAGGGTCGCGACGAGTGCGCCGCGCTTCATCCCGCGAAGCCAGTTCCGGTAGCTCGGCTGGTACAGGCGCTCGCCCGAGACGAGGTCCGCGCCGTCGATCGCCTCCGTCTCCTCGGTCCGCTCCGGCAGGGCCGCGTTCACGGCGTCGGCGAAGGCGTCGGCGGCGTCGTCATCCACCACGTCCCAGACCCGGTGGACGTGTGTCTTGTCCGTGGTTGGCGCGACGGTCAGCTCGATCGTGACGGACTGCCCCTCGGCGAGTACACGGCTGATGGCCTTCAGCGGGATGTGTGTCTGCTCGTGCGGACGGCGCACGAGCAGCGCATCGTTCTCCACGAACGCGACGGTTTCCCCGCCGGCGTGGAGAACGGGTATGTGAGAAGTGATCGACATGTGCGTGATGGTAAGGGTGGAGGTCCGCACCCGGCAGCCCTCGGGTACACGAACTTGATGCCCTGCCGTGCGGGTTCGGCAGTTCGCACCTGGGACACCTGCCGACCAAGATCGCCGAGCGCAAGACCGCCACTCAAGTCATTCTGAAACGACTCCGAAGTCACATGGCTGTTGAGCCGAAGCGCGAGAGTTGTCACGTAGACGGGCCTGTTGTCACCTGCGAGGTTTGACGCGGGAAAGTCGTTCTCTCAACTCTTGACGGCCTCTGCGATTTGCTGGGCGACTTGGGCGGGTGTGAGGTGCGTGGTGTCGATGACTTCGGCCTCGGCGTGCAGCCACGTGCGGGCCGCCTCGGCGTAGGGCTCAAGGTATTGGAGACGGAACGGGGAGTTGGGGCCGATGACGGTGTCGCCTGCTATGCGCCCGCGGAGGGTGTCCTGGTCTGCATGGAGGACGAAGTGCCGGACGGGAATGGCGTGTTGGGCAAGGTCCGAGCTGATCTCGCGCCAGTACTGCTCGACCAGGACCGTCATGGGCATCACCAGGGTGCCGCCGGTGTAGTCGAGGACGCGGCGGGCGGTCTCGACTACGAGTGGCCGCCACGGCGGCCAGTGCTGGAAGTTGTCCGTCGCGGGCAGCCCCGGCGTGATGTCCATGAGTGTCTCGCCGACCTTCTCGGCGTCGAACACCCGTGAGTCCGGGATCAGCTGTTGCACGAGCGCACTGGTCGTCGTCTTGCCTGCGCCGTGAGTGCCGTTGAGCCATACGATCATGGACTTGACGCTAGCGCCGTGCGGGCCGCGGGGCAGGCACAGTGGAAGATTCGGCATGGCTTCGGTGTGTCTCAGGGTGGTGCCGACCTGCAAGATCAGGTGCTGCCTGTCCGAGCCGAAGCACGATTGGTCTCACAGGGACAGCTTCTTGGCACCGAGATCGAATGCTCGCAGTCCGAAACCCCGGAGCAGCCCACGGTCTCTGCGGAGGAGATCGCCCCACGCGACACCAGTCCGCCGTACGTACATGACGCCGGCGAGTGTCGCCCGGTCGGGAACCGGCAGCCGCCCGGGGTAGCGGCGGCGCCGTTCGGGAGCCGGCGGCAGCAGCGGGGCGGCTCACAGCAGCGTCCGGTAGACGCTCGGGCGGGCGGGCGGCCTTACCCCAGCGGGGTACCTCCGAATCCGTTGGAGTGCACGCACGGGCGGAGTAGCGGGAGGATGGGATGGCAGACACGGCACCGGCCATCGCCCGCTCCGGCAGACAGCACCCTGCACCGGCGGCCGAAAGGAGCCTGAGGAATGGGAGCCACCGAACCCTCTCAGGGCGATCCCGGCGCGTCGGGTGTGATGGCGTCCACGCCGGGTGGTTTGCTGGACGTACTGAATGTGGCCGCTGTCCTCCTCGACGCCAAGGGCAGGATCGATCTTTGGAGCCCGCAGGCCGAGATCCTCTTCGGCTACAGCGCCGACGAGGCCCTGGGCCGGTACGCGGGTGATCTGCTGATCGACAAGGAGCACCGCAATACGGTGCTGGCGCTGTTCGCCCAGGTCATGCAGGACGGCGAGAGCTGGGCCGGCGTCTTCCCTGTCCGGCACAAGGACGGCAGCACGCGACTGGTGGAGTTCCGCAACATGCGGCTGCAGGACGACCAGAGCGACTACTGGGCCCTGGGGCTGGCCACGGACCAGGCGACGCTGCGGCGGATGGAACGGAACCTTGCCCTGTCCGCACAACTGGTGTCCCAGTCGCCGATCGGTCTCGCCATGCTGGGCACCGACCTCCGCTACATCTCGGTCAATCCCGCGGAGGAACGGATGAACGGGGTCCCGGCCGCCGAGCATGTCGGCCGGCACGTCCACGAGGTGCTGCCGTTCCTCGACGAGTCCTTCACCAGAGCCATGCAGGAGGTCCTGGCCACCGGGACGCCGATCCTGGACCAGTACACCGTCGGCCGCACCGCGGCCGACCCGGACAATGACCACGCCTGGTCGATTTCGTTCTACCGACTCGAAGCCCCCAACGGGAAGGTGCTGGGCGTGGCAACCTCCAGCGTCGACGTCACCGACCGGCACCGCGCCGTGGAAGAACAGCGCCGCACCGCCCTCACCCTCCAGCGCAGCCTGCTGCCCCACCCCCCTCCCCAGCGACCGGGTCTCAACATCGCGTTCCGCTATCGCCCCGCGCAGGCCACCATCGAGATCGGAGGCGACTGGTTCGATGTCATCCCCCTGAACAGCGACAAGACAGCCCTCGTCGTCGGCGACGTGATGGGAAGCGGCGTCTCAGCCGCAGCGACCATGGGTCAGCTGCGCACCGCCACGAGGACTCTCGCCGACCTCGACCTGTCTCCCGCCCAGGTCCTGCACCACCTCGACCACATCACGGAGGGTCTCGGCACCATCGCGACCTGCGTCTACTCCGTCTTCGACCCCGGCGCGGCGCGATGCGACATCTCCCTGGCCGGGCATCTGCCGCCCGTGCTACTCCACCCGGACGGCACCCGCGAGCTGCTCGACCTGCCCACAGGCGCGCCTCTGGGCGGCTGCGGCATTCCTTTCGACACCACCTCCGTCGGCGTCGGGCCGGGCGACCAGCTCATCCTGTACACGGACGGCCTCGTCGAAACCCGCGGCCAGGCGATCGACGCCCGCCTGAACGCGCTCCTCGACGTCCTCGACGACCCTCACCGATCGCTTGACGCCACGTGCGACCTGCTTCTGCGCACCCTGCGTAGTGAAGGTGACCACGACGACGTGGCTCTCCTCATCGCCCGGGCAAGCAACGGACCCGCCGGCAGCGCGATCGGCAAACACTAACGAGCTCGTGGATGGTAGGCGGTGAGTCGTCGGGCCTCGAATGGTTGATCATGATCGAGTGGTAGGGAATGCGTCTCATACAGTGATCATCAGCAACCGCCGGATCACGGGTCTGTCAGCCGATGTGATCGCTGAACTCATCGCCGAGGTAGGTCCGTTGCGGCATGAGCGTCACGAGGCCAAGCTGGCCTCTCGGCCGCGGAAGCGGGCCGTGAGCGCAGGTGCGAAGCATCAGCTGGTGCTCATCGACCGGCTCCTGGCCACCCTCATTCATCTCCGTCACGGGACCACGCACGATGTGCTGGCCTGGTGTTTCGGCGTTGACCGCTCCACCATCACCCGGACCATCGGCGAGGTGCTCGCCGCGCCTGAAGGACCTCCTTGAGGCGGCCGCGGTCACTGGCCGACAGCTTCATCAGTCACCTTCTACTCGGGCTGAGCCCGGGCACCAGCCAGGACTGCCCAATTATCTGCACTCACAGACCCTGGAAAGGGTGATCACACAGCGCAAGACTCAGCTCCGGAGCCACCCGCTGCCCACGCCGTGGGGTGCTGGGGGGTGTCGTGCCTGTCTTCGAATGAATCGATTTCGGCACCGCGCACAAGACCGTTGCCCAGTACAGACGTTCCGGCCGCCTGGACCCACAGGGATCGAAAGGCGGGACGGCACAACGTCCGCTCCGCTGGTACCCGGTCCGAGAACACGTCTCACCGTCCCCGATCGCCCGTTCGCTGACCGGCAAAGCCAGGGGCCGACAGACAACTTCCTGGAGATCAGCTTCATGCATTCAAGGCCACGCCGACGACGCGTGCTCGCTGCTGTTTCCTTGCCGCTGCTCGGCGCGCTCCTGTCGCCGGCCGCGACCGCGAGCGCCTCCCCCGCAGCGCCGGAGGTGCCGGAGCCTGCCCGGATCAAGCTGGTTCTCGACCTGTCCGGTTCGATGAACGAGAACGATGCCGGCGGCCAGACCCGCCTCGCAGCCGCGAAGCAGGCGGTCACCCGGATCATCGACACCGCTCCCGAACAGGCCCCGCTGGGAATGCGCGTGTACGGCGCCACCTATCCCGGCCAGGACAAGAAGCAAGGCTGCGCCGACACGCAGCAGGTCCTACCAGTCACACCGATGGACCGGGCGGCGCGTGCCGACGCCAAGAAGCAGGTCGCGGGTTTCAAGGCCGTGGGGTTCACACCGATCGGCGTCTCGCTGCGCGAGGCAGCCCAGGACCTCGGTACGAGCGGCAAGCGCCGCATCGTCCTCGTCTCGGACGGTGACGACACCTGTGCGCCCCCGCAGCCGTGCGAGGTAGCTCGCGAACTCAAGGCACAGGGCATCGATCTCGCTGTGGACGTGATCGGGTTCCGGACACCCTCCTCGGCACGCGCGCAGTTGAAGTGCATCGCCGACGTGACCGATGGGTCGTACGCGGACGCCGACGACGCCGACTCGCTGATGGCCAATCTCGGCACGCTGTTTCGCAAGGGGTGGCGAACCTACCGCGCCACCGGGAAGCCGGTCGACGGTTCCCTCAACGGCTGCCAGGACGCTCCGCTGGTCACGCCCGGCCAGTACCTGGACAAGTTCACCGGGGGACGCGACCTGTACTACAAGGTCAAGAAGCGGCCGGACCAGCGGCTCCAGGTGAGCGCCACCGCCGTCGCCGAGGTGGGGTACTCGCGCGGTTCCATCATCTCCGTCGCGGCCGGTCCCGCGGGCGACGGCGAACCCCGGGCCTGGCTGCGGGAGTTCGATCAGTCGATGGGATGGGCGAACATCATCTCCGCCGGAGGTCGCAGCAAGCCCGGAGCAGGCAACGAGGAGCCCGCGCCGAACGACGTCGGCTGCATCCTGGTCGAGAACGAGGTGACTCGGTCCGGCGACGAGCCGATGCCCGTCGAGCTGCTCGTCGGCATCGCCGACAAGACGACCCAGGGGGCCGGCGCACGGACTCCGGAGCCCCGCACCGGGGCCGATGTCGAGGGCGGCTTCTCCTTCAACAGCGCCACGCCGATCGGGCCGGGCACCCACCGGCAGTCGATCGCCGTCGGTGAGGCCCCCTTCTGGCGGGTGGAGCTGAAGGCGGGGCAGGAATTGACGGTCAAGGCCGGCGTGGACATCCCGGAGGACTTCCCCGGATCCGTCACCACCGGGTGGGGCGTCACCGTCTACAACGCCCAGCGCACGTCCACGCAGTGCAACGAGGACAACGACGTGACCGAGCTTTTCGCGGGCAGGACAGGGCACATCGAGCGAGTCTGCGGCCCCTGGGAGATCACCGAGCAGGACGACGCGAAGAGCGGCGACTCCAAGGGATACGACGTGCCCGGCACGTACTACATCCAGGCGCAGATCGCCGAGCCGGACGACAAGGCGAAGGGCATCGTCGTACCGATCTCGCTGACCGTGGATGTTTCCGGCACGGCGCGTTCCGGAGACGGCCCGGTGTTCTTCTTCGGTGACAGCGCCGCGCAGGGCACCGCACCCTCCGGTGCGCACGGGGCCGGCGAGCAGGGTGGGACCGACGGAAAGGGCGGGACCGACGACACGACGGCTGCCGCGAAGGACGACGACTCGCCCTGGGGGGAACTTGCGATGCCGATCGGCATCGGCGCCGGGGTCCTCCTGCTCGGCGGCATCACCTTCTACGCCCTCAGGCGCCGCGGGGCTGCAGCCAGCTGATCGGAGCCCCCTGCTAGTCCGCTGCCCCAAAGGCGGCAGCGGACCAGCCAAGCCTCTGACCTGCTTCATTCTCCGAGTGCGAGCGACGCGCTCTCTTGCCACTTCACCCCGTCGTGCACCAACAGTTCAACCGACGCGAAATGAGACGTGACCGGGAGCCTGCCGACGAGGTCGGCCTCGATCTCCTCCAAGACGGCGTCTTCCTGCCCCTGAGCGATGGTCAGGGGCGGCACGATCTCGGCAAACCGGCCGCCATACGGCAGAGCCTCAGGCCAACGATCAGCGATCGCCTCCGTGAGTACCGTTGCACCATTTGCATCGCCGCCAGGCGGTGTCTCCTCGATCAGTTGGTCTGGGAGAGACCAACCACCCTCTGACGGGTGAGGGCAGCGTGCGTGGGACTCTGTCGGGATGGATACGTTCGCGGCCCGTCTGGACAGCGCATGGGAGTGGTGGGCGGCCGCCATTGAGGAAGCCCAGGAGGGACGCTGGGTTCGTGATGTCGTGGAGCGGCAGGTGGTGGCGGACATCACGGCCGCGACCAATGCCCTGCATAGCGGCCGACTGGCGCCGTTCACCGAGGACTCGTGGCACGTACGTATAGGGCGCATCGCCAATTGGGCCGGGGTGCTCCGGCTTGCCGCCCGGGCAGGGGGGCTTGAGCTCGCTAGTTCAACAATGAGGCCTGGACGCGCTCGATGGCCCTCAAGACCTCAGCTCGATTCTTCGCGCTCTTGATCCACGTTGGCAGCCGGGCGATGACCGTCATCCTTCGCACATTCGCGTCCCAAGGAGCCCGTTCACGCAAGGGCGCCTGAACGAACTGCCTGATCAAGCCCAGGTGCTCGGGGTTGTACGCCCACAGCCACCCGTGACGTGTCTCAGACTGCAACCACAACGGCAGACCGAAGTACGGATCTACAGCCTCCCCCGTGCCCCGAAAGAGGCGAAGCCCGCCGACCGCTTCACGCGTCAGACCGCACGCCCGGCAGACGAGCCGACGCTGCGCGCACAGCGAAGGACCCTCGCCGTCAGTCGCGGGTGCGGCCGGAACCACATGCGCAATTCCACTGCACTTCGGACAGCGCACGAGCACATGATCGACGAAGTCGTACTTCGTGTGCCGGGCATCCCGGAACCGCTGTGGCGAGGGCATGACGCCAGTATGCGATCCGCCAGCGCGGCGGTGCCGCCCATACCCAGAGTTGGGCACGGCGGTCAGTACCTCGGACAGCGAGGCCAACTCGTGCGGTTCGATGGACGGGCAGGGCTCGTTGCCGTCCTCACGGTGGCGCGCGAGAGCGTTGATCAGGGAGGGTGGCATGGGGACGCGGCTACAGGACGATCTTCGGTCTCGAAAACGTTGATCCTCTGGCGTCGCGCCTCCCGCTTCCACCCCGGCAGACCGTCCATCAGGGTCCCAGAGCCCAAACGAACCGGCCTATCCCGCTGGCTGAGAATCCATCAGCCCTGCCCGTTGCCCGCCACCGCCGACAAAGGATCGATCAAGGCCTGCGCCCGCAAGAACTCGACGAGCAAGTAGCACCTAACGCCGACGCCCCCAACAGGCCCAGACATAGACCGTCAAGGACCACGTCGAGTACCTGCGCCAGGCGCTTACAGCACGCCGCAGAACATAAACGCAGTGGTGTTGGGTCTTAGATCTTCGGTCCTTTCAGCTTCTTCCAGATCGCCCGGTTGAACATCAGGGCGATCCCGACCGCGATGAAGAGCAAGCCCCAGGACCTGTTGCCTTCGGGGGTACTGTCGGAGAAGAGGATGGAGGCGCCGCCGAGGACGCCGATGATGAAGCCGAAGACCTGCAGGCGCATCTGGCCGGGAGTGGCGTCGACGGCCGCTGCCCGCCACTTCCCCATCGGCTTCGGGGCCTTCGGCGCCCCCCGTTCTGCCGCCATTTCGGCTGGGGCCTGCTGGGCGGCGGTGGAGACGGGGCGGCGGAAGGCGTGGACGGTGTCGCCCGCGATCACGCGGATGTCCTTGTGGGTCTCCTGGACGTACCAGCTTCGGCCGGGGACGTGGACGGAGACGTCGTTGGGCCAGGCCGGTAGTGCCCGCAGGCGGATTGCGGCGTCGCGGGTGTCCTCGCCGTCCTGGACGTCCAAGTGGTCCTGGAGCCCGTCGCGCGCCTGCGCGGCAGTCGGGTAGGTCCGTTTGCTGAACTGGACCCGCCCTCCCTGGACGTGCGCCCAGCCCCAGGAGCCCTTCATCGCCGTACCCCCGCTTGCATGGTTTCCATCGTTGCCCTCCTCGTTCATGCCGCGCCCGACACAAGATCAGACCAGCCGACCAGCCTGAACCTGACGGCTCTTCTGAGAGAGCTGGGTCACCTTGATGCGGAGGCGGGGCTTGGTAGTTCCGCAGCCAACTCATTCAGGGCACGGGTGTGCTGTAAGTGTTCTTCCGGGGGCTTGGTGTGCCGCTGGGTTGGTGTTCGTGAGGCGTGCTGCTTGCATGCGTTGGGTGGAGGAGACGCGGCGCCCACAGGCCTGACAGACTCTGTCGTGGCCCGCTGGCTTTCTGATGAAGTCCTGTTGAAGCACAAGGACTCCTGTGGCGGGCAGGCACTGGACGGACGGGGCATGGGGATTCGGCGTGAGCGTGAATTCATCGGGCGGGGGCACGGTCGATGCTGGGGATGATCTGCGGGTCGATCTGCTCGGGTCGGTCAGGGCCTGCCGCGGCAGCGCGCCGCTGGCGCTGGGCCCGGTGCGACGGCAGGCGGTACTCGCCGCGCTGATTCTGCGCGCGCCCTACTACGTGACGTACCAGCAGCTCCTGGACGACGTCTGGGGAACCGCACCTCCGGGCACGGGGCACAAGGTCCTGCCCAGCTACATCCACGCGCTGCGCAAGGCTCTCGACGAGCCTGGCACCGGCGCAGGTAGCTCGGTGATCCACGGGCAGCGAGGCGGCTACCGCCTACCGCCCGGCGCGGTCCGGACGGATGTCGCCGAGGTCGCCAAGGAGGCCGCCAGCGCCCAGCGGGCGAAGGCCGCCGGCGAGCTCAACGCCGCACTCGCTCACGGGAGCAGGGCCCTCGATCTGCTCCGCGGCGAGCCGCTGCCCGGTCTGCCGGGTCCGCTCGCTGTTGCCGAACGGCAACGGCTGGTCCGGCAACGGCGCGCACTGCTCCAGGACCGGGCGGAGTGCCTGGTCCTGCTCGGCAACTACCCGGATGCTCTGGACACCCTCCTGGCAGTACCCCTTTCACAACCGTACGACGAACCGCTCGCCGCCCTGCGGATGCGTGCCCTGTACGGCAGCAACCGGCAGGCCGAGGCGCTCACCGTCTACAGCGAAACCCGTCGCCAACTCATCGACGAGCTGGGCGTGGAACCCGGCGAGGAGTTGCGGCACGTACACCAGGCCGTCCTGCGCCGGGACGATCTGCTGCTGCTCGGCCGAACCGTCCGAGCGCGCACAACCGGAACCGTCGCCCCCGAGCACGCCGGGTCCCAGGAATCATCACCCGGGAGCCCGGCCTCCGGCGGCCGTGACAGCCTGCCCGGCGTGCCCGATCACCCCAGCCGTCCCGGCCCGCCTCGTTCCCTCCACCGGCGCAACGAACTTCCCGGCGACATCGCATGCCTGGTCGGGCGGGAGAAGGACCTCGCCCTGCTCACCGCCCCTGTGTCGCCGGACGCCGTGTCCGTGATGACGGTCGACGGTACGGCAGGCGTCGGCAAGACCGCCTTGGTGGTGCGTGCCGCCTGGACACTGGTCGACGCCTACCCCGACGGCTGCCTCTTCGTCGACCTGCATGCACACGGCGCCGCCCACGAAGGCGTCACCCCCCAGCGGGCGCTGCGCCGGATGCTGCGGGTGATCCGTGGCGAGGACGACATGCTCCCGACCAGCGCGCGCGAGCCTCATGACCTCGACGCCGACGGTGAGACGGCGGACGGCCTGGAGCACCTCGTCACAGCATGGCGCGCCGCCACCAGTGGCCTGCGGCTGCTGCTGGTCGTGGACAACGCACGCAGTGCCGAGCAGGTGCGTCCGCTGCTGCCGGCCGGACCGGGCAGCCGGGTCGTCGTCGTGGGCCGCCAGCGTCTGCCCGGCCTCGACGCCGACCTGCGGCTCACGGTGGAGCCGCTGGGTACGGGCACTGCCGTCGGACTGCTCCGCGAGCTCGTCGGGGAGTCCCGGGCCGACGACGAGCCTGAGGCGGCGCGTGACCTTGCCCGGCGGTGTGGCGGCCTTCCCCTGGCCCTGCGGATCGCCAGCGCCCGGCTGCAGAGCCGCCCGTCCTGGACCCTGGCCTTTCTCGCCGGCCGGATGTCCGACGACGCGCACGGCCTCGCGGAGCTGCGGGCCGAGGATCGCAGCGTGGAGGCCGCCTTCCGGGTCTCGTACGACCAGCTCGGCCCGGAACTGCAGCGTGGCTTTCGCGCGTTGGGAACGAACCCCACCGCCCGCTTCGACCGGCTCACGCTCGCGACCATGTTGGGCGGCTCCCGCGAGGAGGCCGAGGGAGTCCTGGAGGATCTGGTCGACGCCAGCCTGTTGCAACAACCGCATCCTGGCCGATACCGGCTGCACGATCTCGTCAAGGCACATGCACGGCGCGTGGCCGGCGAAGCCCCCGAAGAAGCCGCCGCAGACCGCGACGCCGTTTTGCACCTCTACACCGCGGCGGGCCGCATGGCCAGCGACTGGGGGCCCGGCGGCTTCCCCGCACTCACCACTGGTTCGGCCGGCCCGAGTTCGGCCGCCGCCAGTTCGCCCTTCGCCGGATGGCGGGAAGCCTCGGCGTGGCTGGGCTCGATGGGTGGCGAGCTCGTCGATGTCGTGGTCTTCGCAGCCGCCGGCGGCCACGCGGACCACGCGTGTCAGCTGGCAGAAGCCCTCGTCGACCACCTGGCCGGACACGGTCACCACCACGAATGCCGTACCACTCTGGAACTCGCCCTGGCGTGCGCGGACGCGGCCACTGATCGACGGATGCCCGCAGCTTTGCGCAACTGCATGGGCCTCCTCGACGTCTACCAGGGACGGTTCCGGCAGGCAGGAACATGGTTCGCCGAGGCCCTGCAATACGGCCGCGCGCGGGGCGACGTGCGAGAAGAGGCCCGCGCAATCGCCGGGACAGCCATCGTGCTGGGGCAACTGGGAGACACTGAGGAGGCGCTTTCGGGCCTGGACAAGGCGGTAAAGCTGTCGGCCGGCCTCGCCGATGACTGGCTGACCGGGGTGTCCCACTGCAACATCGGCTCCATCCATCACCGGCAAGGACGGCACGAACAGGCGCTCTGGCACTACGACACCGCACTGGCACTCGCCGAGAAGAACGGCCGACCCAGGACGATCAGCAGCACCCTGTGCTTCGTGGCCGAGATCGAGCTGGCGCTCGGCCGGTACGAGGTGGCCACGAACATGCTGAGGCGGGCCGCCGGGCTGGCCGGTGAGGTCGAGGACCTGCCGCTGCTCGCGGCGACCCTGTCACGGCTTGCCACCGTGGAGCACACCCGAGGCGACCTGCGCTCGGCCGTCGATCTCCACCACAAGGCACTGTCGACGCTCACCCCACACACGAGCACATGGCTGGAGATGGGGGTCCGCATCCGGCTCGGCAGCGCCTACGCGGCAACGGGCCGTCACACCGACGCACAGCAGGAGTTCCAGGCTGCCCTTTCCCTGCCCGGAGCCGACGACCACGCCCGCGAATACGGCATTGCACGTGACGGGCTGGAAGCCACAGGCACCGTGCGGCAACCCCACCGGCCAGGCTCCTGACCGCACGCCTGACGTTTCCACGAGACGACGTGGCGCGACACGAGCAGTGACCGGTCGTCAGCCGGACTCGTGGGACCTTGCGGCAGGCGCGCCGAGGGTGTGACCTCGCGATTCATGCTCCCTGCAGCCCGATTTCAGCGCCGGAACATGGGGGTGCCCCAGAGTGACGTTCGAGTGCGGAGTTGTGGACCCACCACATCACCGTGGCGACGACGGGATTCCCGGGGGTAGGGACGGCATGACCGGATCAGGCACGGCTGCATGGCTCGGCGCGAAGCAGGCCACGTATGTGGCCAGACGCCCCCCGTGGACCGGGTACGTACTGGGGGGCATCATCCTCGTCGGCGGAGGCACACCGCTGCTGATCACGATGGTCGTGGCACTCGGCGCTTCGATACCGGTGCTGGCCTTCTCACTCATGTACGTGGTGTTCGGATGGATGCTGATCGACAAGATCAAGCTGGCCCGGCGCGGAAAGAACGCGCGGCTCGACCTCTTCCAGCACGGCGCGGTAGTGACCACCCACGACGGAAGAGCCCACACCTTCGACTGGGCCTCCGTCCAGGTCCACCAGGACGTGCTCCACTCGCGGAAGAACGGCATCACCGAATCCAGCCACGTATACACGCTGATCGGTGAGGACGGCGTGGCCCTCACCATCGGCGACACCCGCAGGACGTCGACCTCTCGCTACGCGGGCATCGTCACCCTCGTGCAGGGAGCGGAATTCGCCGATCCCAAACAATGGGGACCGGCCATCGTGCAGGCGGTCAGCGAGACCCAACTGCGCCGCGCCCTGGAAGACGTGGCGCGCGGGCAGGAACTCATCTTCAACACGGTCAGGCTGAGTCTGAACGGGGTGAACTTCAAAGGGCAGACCCTCCCTTGGGCCCGCATACGCGAAATGCGGCCTGTCAACGGCCGCCTTCACGTCAAGGAGGACGGCCGGCGACTCCTCGCAATGGACGTCCCGGTGTCATCGATACCGAACTTCCCGGTCTTCTACACCGTGGCCAGGAGACTGCACGAAGCCGTACGAAAGTCCTGAGGCCCGGAGCCAAGAGCATCACGGCCCTCACGGATCACACGCAGATGGGCTTCGCCGACCAATCCCTCAGCGAATTCCCGGCCAATTGAGGTTTTCTCACTGAAGATCACTTCCAGTGGCGGTTGAGAGCGAGGGCGGCTCGGGCTCTGTCGCCGATTCGACTGGGGCTCAGGGTGATGCGCTTCAGTGTGAGCCGGCGTTCCTTGAGCTCGGCGGAGGCGCGCTCGCCGGGGGCACGGAGGTCTCTGATCAGGGTGTTCGTGGTGCGAGTGTCGGCGTCGAGGGCTTGTCCTGACCTTTTCCGCGCCACGCCTCTGCCATCGGGCAGGGCGTTGCTCGAGATGGTCTGTTTCAGGATGCCTTTTGGTCGGCGGGCTTCTCGATCTCGGTGGTCACCCGTGCCCCTCGGAAGAGCACCGGGAGCCACAGGAGACATGCCAGCAGGGGGACCGCGGCGTAGGTGGCCATGCCCACACTGGAGCCCAGCCCGTCCATGAGCGCGCCGAGGACGAGATAGCCGATGCCGATGAGCGCCGACTCCACGAATGCGATCATCGACAGCAGGCTCGCCCGGTGGCGCGACGGCACGGCCTCGTTGAACACGTTGTCCACGATCACGGCGGTGATCTCGGGAATCCCGACCAGGGCCAGGAACGCGGCAATGGTGACCCAGACAAGGCCGAGGCCGCTCAGGCCGAGTGCCGCGGCGAGCGTCAGGAGGGACACCGGGACTATGACCCGATACCCGATGCGCCGGTCCGCGCGGTCCGACAGCAGCGGAGTGAGCCCGCCGACGAAGAATCCCGCCGATATGACCACGCCGACCAAGGCGATGCCCGCTCCCTGATCGGAGAGAGTCTTCTGCGCAAAGATGATGTACGGCGTCAAAGTCGCATGCATCAATCCGGACACCACGACAAGCGTCACGAGCGCCGGCGTGGCGACCCGAAGCATCGCCCGCCATGCTGTGGCGTCGCCGTGCTCCTCGGCTCCGTCCTGCTCGTCCACCGCGTCCGCGCCGCGGATCTCGGGCACCCGTGACATCAGCACCACCACGGCCAGCACGAGGCACGCCGCCGAACCGACGTAGACGACTCCCCAGGAGATCTGCTGCAGTTGGCCGCCGAGAACGATGGCGGCTCCCGAGGTGACCGTCCCGAGCATGGTGAACCGGGACTTGATCTTGACGTAGTTGGCCGTTGCACCACGACGCACGAGCAGGTCGTACAGCAGGGCGGTGTCCGAGCCGGACACACATGCCATGCCCACGCCCTGCCCGATGAACAGCGCCAGGAACACCCAGTAGTTGGAGAACGTCCCCTGGCCGAGCAGACATCCAGCCATCAGCATCTGGCCGATCACGATGCTGGCACGCCTGCCGATTCGGTCGGCGATGACTCCCGTCGGCAACTCCGCAAGTCCGCTGACCAGGTAGAGCAGTGTCTGCAGTAGGGCCACTTGCCCGGCGGAGAAGCCTCGCTGCTGAAGGAAGAGGACGAATACACCGCGCTGGAACAGCGTGTTGGCGAGCACGGCGTATACGTAGAACGGGCGCGTGACACTTCGTGCTGCATTGTCGACTGCAGCCGACCCGCCAAGGGCCTCCGTGGTGCCGGTCACGCTGCGGGCTCCCTGGTGGCTCCGGTGATCATCAGTGTTGGGCCTCCGCCGCCGACCGGAACCTCCAGTCCATACTTCGCGCAGGATATTGGGCCGACAGGCCGCTCGTCGAGGACGAACGGGCATCGCCGAGGCGCGCTTCGCCTTCGTCTCGTCGGCGACATCCGAGCGCACACACCGCCGAAATCGTGCGCCGCGACGTCAAGGCGCTCACCGACTTCGGCATCTCCGCCCGCAAGGTCGACGCCGCGCACCACCGGATTCCCCATCGGCTCCGGCGCGTACGTGGCCCCCGAACGCCTCAAGAAACCCGCAGATGCCCGTCAGCCCTGCGTGCGCCCTGCGTGCTCTCGGGCTGCCGCAACCGCATCCAGCGAACGATCGATGACGTCGGCACGCCCACCCAAGCCGAACACGTCGATGTCACGGAGCGAAGGAGAGCATGCGGGGCTCGTGGCGGGCGTCGTCGCCGGTCAGGCCGGCGGGCGCGATCACCAGCCGGTCGCCCACGTAGGCGTTCTCGCCGACGACCCCCATCCCGAACTCGAGCCTTGAGGTGGACGCGGGGAGCCGCAGCACGTCCTTGATCGTGTCCACGCCGCCGGGACCGACCCGGAAGACCCGCCCGGGCTTGGCGCTCGTGCCCACCTGGTAGACGACCCCCGTCCTGCCCGGTCCGACCCGAAGGGGGAAGTAGCCGTACGAGGTCCCCTCGTCCTTCACGCCCCAGACCAGTTTCCCTGTGCCGAGGTCGTAGGCGCCGACGCGGTCGGTGCCCCCCAGGAGCACGAGGCCCCCGCCGACAACGGCCTCCCGGCACGACTGGGCGTTGGCACTGGTATCCACGGAGTCGCCGCAGTGCTTGAACCCCTTCGCCCGGGGGTCGATGGTCCTGCGGACCTTGCCGTCAGGTCCGAGGGCGACGACCCGCCAGTCCTCGGCGTGGGTCTGCCGATGCGCGGTGGTGATCACGGCCGGTGCGACGGAGAGCACCTGGCCGACTCTGCGGCCCGGCTCCGTCCGGTAGCGCCAACGGACCTTGCCCGAGACAGGGTCGATCTCCCGGACCTGGTCGTACGCCTTCTCCAGTGAGGTGATCGCGCAGTCGGCGAGTACCAGGAGCCGGGTGCCGCCCGCCACCCTGCCGGGGTAGCACTTCCCGGGGTTCTCCATGGGGATGTCGTACAGCTTCTTCCCGTCGGCGACGCTGTACCCCGCGGCCTTCATGCTCTGGACGATCGCGACGGTGCCACCGCTGATCGCGCTGTCCACAATGATCGTGTTGTCCCCCGCGCCGGTCTCGGTCAGCTTCTTGTGCCAGCCCGCCTTTCCGGTGCGCAGGTCGATCATCTGGAGCTGGTTGCAACGGGTCCCGGTCCAGGCCTCGACGTTCTGCAGGACGATGACGACCTTGCCGTCGGGGGTCGCGTTGACCGGGGTCTCGCAGACGGGGGTCGGGAGGTCAACGTTCCACAGCTGAGCACCGTCGCTGAGCCTGTGAGCGACGACCCTCTTGTAGACGGCCTGGACGACGGTGTCTCCGACGATCCAAAGGTCCTCGGTCGGAATGTTCCGGCGGGGCAGGTCGGTGCGGTCGTCGACGATCCAGGCGCTCGCCTCGCCGGCCATGCGGCGCTGCGCGATCTCCGCGGTGGTGGGGATGCGGGTGGGCGACGGGGTGGGGCGGGCACTCGCCTTCGGCGGCGCCGTGGCCGACGGGACGCCGCTCTCCGCTCCGGCGCGGTCCGTCGGGGCGCTCTCCGCTCCGGAGCGGCCGCCGAGGACGTACGCGCCGGCACCGACGAGCAGCAGCAGAGCGAGGCCGGCGGCCGTCGGCCAGCGGCGGCGTGGCCGGGGCGGTGGCGGGCCATACCCCTCGGGCGCGTACGGATTGTCCGGCGCAGGCCAAGGCGGCGGGCGGTGCTTGTACCAGGGCTCGTGCGACTGCGACATCCGGTTTCCCCCTATGACAAGGCGAGCGGCCTCCCCGTAGCACTTGGCTCCGGGGAGGGTTCTGAGCAACGGTTGGTGCGGTCTGGTCCGCATGGGCGCTGTGTCTACCCATGCGGGGGTCTCATGTGGAGCGCGGCACGGCAACGTGAGTCGACACGGGCATCGCCTCGCTCTGCGGGAGAACGGGTGCGCCGTGCGGCAGGGACGCGTTGGGGCGTAGCTCGGCGCCGATGAGCGCGTACTCCTGGCCGGGCGAGGTCGGCACAAGGAACTGGGTGACGTTGGACCGCGGCAGCGGCACCGCGCCGAAGCGGGCGGCTGCCGCGTCGAACTGGCAGGCTGTGCCTCGCTTCTCGTACCAGTCGACGATGAAGGGGGCCGCCGCGAGCAGGACCACACCGCCCCTCATGTCGAGTGCCCAGCCGAGCAGAACGGCACGGCCACGACGCCCGCGATCGATCCCCACATGAGCGCCAAATCCTGGGCGGAGAATGGGTGGGGGACGCGGTAGCGCCCCGATCGTCCGCCGCAGCGGATCGGCGAGAGACCGGATGTTCCGCTGGTCTGTGACACAGTGACTGACCTTTCTCAGTGGCAGGTTCGACCGCGGGGCGAACCACTCTGGGGTTTCCATGACGGGCCGGCGCGGCGGGGCCCGTGGCGAGGTGCCCCTGGGGACACCCCAGGCCTCGCCGCCCAAGTCGGGTTGCCGCCCGGACCTCCCTGCGCTCGCACGGGCCGGGCAGGGAGGCACTGCGACCCGGTTGCGTAAGGCCGACCAGAGGCTTGCCAGACTCTGGTGCAACGCGCTGCTCTTTCGATGAAGTCCTGTTGAAAGGCCGGCCGCGGTGACGAAGCGGGCTCACAGCACCGTCCGTCACCCGGGGGGACACCGCCATCGAACCGGGTCGCCGAGGAGAAATCCAGCGCGCCCGGGGCAGGGCTGCCGTAAGGTGGACATGCCGACGCGGGGTGGAGCAGCTCGGTAGCTCGCTGGGCTCATAACCCAGAGGTCGCGTGGTTCGAATCCCGCCCCCGCTACTGAAGATCTGGCCTCTGTCCGACCTTGACTGGTCGGACAGAGGCCACATCCATAAGCGTTGGCCTCTTGGTAGGCAGAGGTTGCCTGGGACAGCGGCACCGGAAGCACAGCAACCACATGCACATGGGGGTGCTGAATCTCTCGGCCACCGCTGCATGTCACCGAGACGGCCCCTGGCATGGGCTATGGCAAGGGCCGGGTCTGCCGGTCGAACTACCGTCCTCTGCGCCTGCATCTCCCGGTGGGCGAGGTCCTGACGGACGGCCAACCCGTCGGACCAGTCCCATGTCACGTCGCGCGTGTGGTGGCTATTCGGCGGTGCCCTGCCCGATCGCGCGGAGGACATCGGCGAGCCAGACCAGGTGGTGGCCGACGGCCCGATTCGGATCGGCAAGGAGGTCCTCAAGGTGCTGCCACGACTCGGAGAGCTGCCCGATTGTGATCGTTCTCGGTGCGTTGGGGTTGTCGTAGAGTTCGTCGCCCGGAACGGACCAGAAGTATTCGTGTTCGAGCGCCACCGTGCTGCCGGCTGACGCTTCGATGTGTTGCAGTGCCAGCTCGAAGGCGTGCCGAAGCCGGTCAAGCGGAATCCGCAGAGGTTCGCTGTCCATGTGTCTATTTTGTCGATCAGGGGCCGTCAGACCGAAGCAAGGAGTTCGGCGCTGCCCAGGCCCTGGCCTGGCGCGAGAACGGACACCTCGTGATCATCGCGGGTTGTGTGGACTCTGAAGAGCGTGCGGTGGCCGCGAGCCATTACGCAGAGCCTGTCCGGTTGCTGGCCGGCGGCACGCCCGTGCGCCGGCATTGACAACCGAGGCCCAGGGTCGTGAGGATGCGTCAACTCTCGCTGCACAGTGGGCAGTCGGCCCGCAGGACGCGCACGGCGAGCATGGGGAGGGAATACACATGAGAAGAGTCTGGTCTGGTGCTGCGGCTGCCGGAGCCGTCCTGGCCACGATGGTGGCAGTGCCGTCCACCGCCTCGGCTGCCCCGGACACGGTCTACAAGGTCGTGCCGTTCGGCCCTGGCAGCTTCTCGGCCCAAGGCGCCGTCAGGGCGAGCCTCCGCAATGGCACCGTCACGTGGTACAAGGACCTGACCACGGGGGCGCAGTGGGTCACGCTCAAGGCGGATATCAAGGACATGTCGACTGACGGCTACTGCGGCCGAGTAAGCCTCGCCAACTGGTGGAACCTGTACGGCAACACCCAGCAGAAGACGGCGTCGGAGTGCAATGCGGAATGGACGAACAGGACCCTGACGGTCACCGTCGACAGCACCGACCCCAAGGTGCAGGTCGACCTGCACCGCAAGCCGACCACGGACTCAGGCTTCAACACCGAGCGGAAGACCTGGATCATCAACAGGCCCAGCGGCATCTGACCTCCCCCGCAGGCCCCCCGATACCCCGTCCGGCCGCAGCATGGCAGGGCTGGGTGGCCCCTTTGACAGCTGGTCAGTCGACCGGGGTGAATGTCCGGTTCGCGATCGCCGATGCGATGTCGGACCGGATCAAGCAGAGGCGCGTCCTGGCCGGCGAAGCGACAAGCTCGCCATCGCCTGCCAGGCCGCGCTACACCTCGCCGCCACGCCTATCTGGACACGGCGACAGCTCGACTGCTCAGCGATCGGCCAACCAGCGCGCGTCGGGAGGCCAGGAGCCCTTGCTGACGATGTGGTCGACGATCCTGAACGCTTCTCCAAGCGGAACGGTGTCCTCGTCCAGATATTCGTCGTACTGCCCGTTGGAGAGCAGGAAGCCGTCGCTCGATCCCTCGGCCCCGGGGTCGACGGCATGCTCGCCGGGATCTCCTTCACCCTCCATCAACACCACCATCGCCCGCTCGGTGTTGGTCACGAAGGCCAGCCTGCGGCCGACGAACTGGTCAGCCACATGTCGAGCTCGCCTCCGCCGATCCTCGCCCGGAGCGTCTCCCGCACCGCCTTGGACGACAGCACAGCGCTGCCGTCCTCGATCACCCAGGACTCGGTCATGAGCTCGACGATCTCACAGCCGGATCCGGGACACAGGCTTCACCCCGTGCACAAAATGGAATGGCCCTGAGCGGCTCTTCCGTCCGTGCAGGACCGGCCGATCAGCCGGGAGAAACGGCAATCCCCTGCCTCGAGGGCTGTCACTCCTGTCCGCGAAGCGGGTACGCGTCGGGCCGGTCGCCTTCGGCAGGGCTGCGGTCGATGTCGGCATGGATGACCGCCCGGAACTCCTGATCCGGAACGGGCCTGGTCGAGATGGAGCTCGCAAGCCACAGCCCCACGATCCGCTCCGCCGCCGTCCTCGCTGCTTCCCGGTCGTCGGCAGTGATCTCGATCTTGACCAGGCCGCGCGGATGAGTGTCGTTCTCAGTCACGCGGTGTCCAACGGAGACCGCACTCAGCCGTACCGCCGATATCCAGCCATTGCCTGGCCAAGCATGATGCTGTCGACAGTCCCGGACTGGGCGCTGTCGGCACCAATGGCGCACTCGATGCCGTCAGACAGCAGATCGCGCGGGCGGTACCACTCACGTAGTCCCGTCTCGTTCAGGTCGTGGGCGATCGGCTTGGTGGCATGTTGGGCAGGAGTCTCGTCGAAGCGCACGTCCAGGTCGTTGCCGCGGGGCGCGCCACGATAATCAGCGCGCTTCGCCCAGGACTGGCAGGGCGCAGTCAGAGGCGCGCCACCACCCACTGACGGGGACGCAGAGCGCGTACACTCCCTCGACCGAGCACACCAGGGTCGATGTCTCGGCCCTCTATGCGGTCGTCACCGATGGCGACAGCTCCGCGGGCCGAAGTCGTCGCGCAGGTGTGATCTGGACCCGTACCGCATGCACGTCAGGAGCCCGCCCATGCACCGCTTCGATACCGAGACGCTGACGGCGGGCCGGTGGCGCAACGGCGGAGGCACGACCAGGGAGATCGCCTCGTGGCCGGCGGGCACCGAGGAGTTCGGATGGCGCGCGAGCGTCGCCGACATCGACCGGGACGGTCCGTTCTCAGCGTTCCCAGGCATCGACCGGACGCTCACCCTTCTGGCCGGCGACGGCGTGCGGCTAGCCTGCCCGGGGGCGTTCGACCGGCTGCTTACACGCGCGGGCGAGCCGTTCGCCTTCTCCGGCGACCACGCGCTGGCCGCCGAACTGCCGGGCGGCGCCTGCCGGGTGCTCAACATCATGGTGCGGCGCGACCGCTGGACCGCCCAGGTGGACCAGGTCTCCGGCCCACTCGTACCGCCCGTCGGGCACGCCGGAGTGGTCTATGTGCTGCGCGGCCGATGGCAGGCCGGGACGAACGAGCGTGTCCTGGCACCCGGCCAGGGCGTGTGGTGGACAGAGGACACCAACGCCTCGGGCCAGGCTGTCACGCCACTCTCGCCCGACGCCACCGCCCTATGGGCAGACATTGCCCCGACAGCCTGACCCTGGTCACCCAAACAACGACGCCCCCTGCATCGGACCAGGTCCCCTAAGGCCCACACAGGGCAGGGTTCGAGGCGAAGACAGCACACGTGAGACAAGGGGGCTCGTGAACACGTACCAAGCGGACGAAGCTACCTCGAAGCTGGTCCCGCCCGGGCGGGGCTGGGCTCTGACGCCGGACCTGCTCACGCAGACGTCCGGTCCGAGTGAGGGCCGGCAAGGCGTACTACTCCCGCAGCGACCGTGCCGACCTGAGTAGGTGTGGAATCGAAGCAACGATTCCGGTGCGTGCCGAACGCGTCCGTACCCGGCACAAGCGCGGCTCCCGGGGGAACCAGCAGCGGCGCTGCCGAAGCGGCACGGTTAGGCGTCATGGGCCAAGTGTCGCCACCGCCACTGACATCCAGCCAGGAATTCCGGGCGGCATCAGCCCGCTCGGGCAGCCAAACCTCGTCAGGGCAACCGGGAGCATGACGCGATCGAATGCCCTTCGCCTGGGAGATCCGGGTTCTGTTTAGCCCGACGGCCGAAAAGATCCTGCCGGCCCTGGACTGTTGGATGAATCTCAGCGTGGTGTTGAGGCGGGGCGACAGCGACTTTCCCATTGCTCTCGGGCTCTGGTCAGGTCTGGTTCCTGTCTAGCCCTTCGTCTGCGACGACACGGTGAACACGAGCCAGTCGTAGAGCCGTTCTTCGCTCAGAGCGTCTCGACGTGAGGGCTCAGCCACGGCAACTGCCACAGTTCCAGTGCTCCGCTGCATCCGTCATGCTGAAACCGGGCGCCCAGGCACCTACACCGTTGACGTGACCGCGTCCGGCGGGCCAGGCGACATCGCCCAGCGAATGCCCGTGGTCGCCATCCGCCCGCCCAGACGCGCGGCCGCCCTTGCCGGCCGGGTGAGCGAGGGAAGACCCAGCTGCCCAAGTGCCCACGACGGCAGCAGCTCCACCGCACTGGCCGCGAGCAGCGCATACGGCGCCCGAGCCTGCCAGGGGATCGGGGGACTCAACAACAAGAACCGGGCAGTCTTCCGAGCTTCAGGGGTTCCCTCGAGCTCGCCGCGGTACGCCTCCAGCCGCCGAGCCAACTCGGCCACGCTCCGGGGCGGTCGCTCCACGCCCAGTTCCTCCGCGATCCGGGCCATGTCCGCCACATAGCCGTCGTAGCCCGCGGGATCGAGCGGGGACACCCCGTAGCACCGGTGCGCCCGCAGGAAGCTGTCGACCTCAGCCACATGTACCCAGCCCAGCAGATACGGATCGGCCGCGTGGTACGCCCGGCCGTCCGGCGTCGTCCCTCGCACCCGCTCGTGGACCGCACGAACGCGCTCCACCGCGCACCGCGCGTCATCGGCCGTACCGAACGTCGTGACCGCGAGAAACGTACTTGTCCGCTGCAACCTGCCCCACGGGTCGCCCCGGAACCCCGAATGTGCCATCACGGCCGCCATGGCAAGCGGGTGCAGCGACTGCAGCAGCAGCGCCGACAGACCCCCGGCAAACATCGCCGCGTCACCGTGGACCGTACGGATCGGACGGTCGGGGCCGAACCACCGGGGTCCCGGCGTCTCATGGATGCGGGCACGCGTCCTCTCGCCCGAAGGGCCGGCGACGCGCCGGAAGAGCTCGCTGCCGAGCCGTTCCCTCAGGTCGTCCACAGTGGGAGGCAGCCATCCCATGCGGTCAGTATGCGCCCGCCACGACGTAAATCAGCGGGCACGGCCGGCACCGCTACAGGAAGTCAGCGACCGCGAACGATCCGCTACCTCACGAAGTCGGCCCGCCCGCCGAGGCGGCTGGTGTCCCCGGCACCATCCAACGGAACCGCCGGCCGCACGGCCGGCCTGTGTCGGCCCCGAGCAGGCGCCGACGATTGCCTCGGTGTCCCAGTAGAAGGGGCGGACTTCAGATATCCGCCCGTCAATGACCCTGATCGTCTGCAAGATCGGGAATGTGAGCTCTCGACCAGTGGCACGAACACGAGCGCGAACCTCGGTGAGCACCACCGCAGTCTCGCCGGTGGCGAGGAACTCCTGCTCCGCCATCTCGAACGATTCCCACACCTGGCTCATCGCGAGGAAGAACCTTTCCATGCCCTCGTGCCCACGCCAGGTTCCGCCGTAGGGCAGAGCATCGGCTTGATACAGCACGACATCAGGAGCGAAGAAAGGAGCAAGCAGGTCGAACGGAGCCTCGCCCGGGCCTCCGGCCGCCAGATACTCCACCTCGGCCGCATACATGCCAGTGAGGACGGTTACCGAGTCTGTCGCAGAGGGATTCGTCATGCCGCAAGCGTGGTCAATCGAGACGGACCACGCTGGCGGCAATCAGACATTGACCTGGCGCCGTTGTCAGTACCAGCACGCCGAACGGCCAGGGCGCGGCCCTCCCTGCCCGTGTTCAACGCTGAGCCTCGCCCGGACACCGGTGTCCGCCGCTCTCAGCGGCCAGGAGACGCACTTCCGACGACGCCGGCTGTGGCCCATGACGCGGGCTGCCAGGTCACCTGTCTGCCCGGGCTGACGATGCGGCGGATCGCCGGCCTCTACCCCGGCGAGGCCATGACCGACGCCCGCGACGCGTTCATCATCGCGGACGCCGCCCGCGCAATGCCGCACACCCTGCGGTCCATCGAACTCAGCGATGAGACGGTCGCCGAGCTTCAGATGATCGTCGGCTCCGATGACGACCTGGGGCGAAGACACCCGGGTCGGGAACCGGCTCCGCGGGTTGCTGACCCAGGTCCACCCGCACCTGGAAGGAGTTGTCGGTCCACGGGTCCAGCACCCGGCCGTCCTGACCCCCTCATCCCCTGTGGCCTGCGGTCATCGATGACACTCGCCGCCCACATGAGTGACGGCATGACACCACGAGCAGGACCAGATCACCTCTTCCCCGCCGTCGGCGGCGCCGGCCACCGCCACATCACCTGGCCACACACATCGCACTCCACATGCGGATCCTCACGCGTCAGCGCGGCCCTCCCAAGCGGCTGACATCGCGCCAGTCATCAACACCCCAGCCAGAACAAAACGCCCTTTGGGCATCACTGAGCCGGCGTGCGCTCCTCGGCGTAGCGGGCCAGCCCTCCCGCCATGCCGTGCATGAACTTCTGGAGGTAGCGGGGCATGACCCAGCCCATCAGCCAGCTCGTCTCGTACTCTCCGTACCAGTGGATGACCGTGCCCGAGCGCGCTGTCGGCTTCAGCTCGATGCGCGCGTGATAGTTGTGCATCGACGAATTGAACGCGTCTTCGTAGGCCAAGAGGCTTCGCTCGACCTTCTCGGTCAGCCGCTCCCCGGTCACCACGCGTCCCGTGCGAAAGGCCCGGACGGCACCGACGCCGTCGTCGCCGCCGGGGTCGAGGCCGACCGAACGTGTTGTGTCCAGACTGTCCACCTTGGACCACAGCGGCCAGCTTGCAGCGTCGACCAGCAGCTTCCAGACGATTTCCGGCGAGGCGCTGGTCGTCACTGTGACGTCGTATTCGTGCATCGTAGGGGGCTCCTGTGAGTCGATGCGGGCGGCGTCCTCGCCCAGCAAGACGCGGTCGGCACGGTGGCGGTTGGCCAAGCACGCGTTGATTTGCTGGGGTGAGAGCCAGTCCGCGAACTGGGTGGTGATGTTCGATGGAGGGGCCCGCCCCAAGCTGCCTCTCGCCGCCTTGGTGGCGTGGTCATCCGCCGAGGGAACACATGGGCTCGGTGGTGACGAACCTGACGGTTGCCACCGTGTGCGCGGATCGGAAGAAGCGGCGCGGCAATGGCCGTGGTGCTGAGGCCACGTGTTCCTGTCCTGGAGAAGGCAGATCAACGGCCGGTGGTGTCGTCGATGAGTTCGCGGAGGATGTCCGCGTGGCCCGCGTGCCGGCCGGTCTCTTCGATCAGGTGAGTGAGTGCCCAGCGGATGCTGGGAGCGGGGCGGTCCGGCCGCGGTCGGGGGACCGGCGCTCCGAGATCGGTGCACGTGTCGAGAACGTCGTTCGCGCGCCTGACCGCATCTCGGTAGCGGGCGACGACATCGGCCGCGCTGTCCGCCTGCGCGGCTTGGAACGTCGCCTGCCAGTCGGTGACGTCGACCCCGAGGAACATCGAGCGCTCGACGAAGGTCAGGTGGTTGAGCAGGCCGAGCAGGTTCGTGCCTGACGGCACTGCGGCTGTTCGCACCTGTGGTTCGGGGGCGCCGTCGACCTTCGCGGCGATCGAGGTCCGTAGGTAGTCGAGGAATCCGCGCAGGACCTCGGTCTCGTTGCTTCCGGTCCGTGGCGGCGGGGTGTCGCGGCGCGTGGTGCTGCGCATCCGTGGGCTCCGTTCCTCTGTCGGGGCGGACGGTAGGCGGCCGCCGTGTCAGGCGGCGCGGCGGATGAGGAGAACGTGGTCGGTGACCTCGGCGGTGCGCCCGTCTGGTCCGGTCGCGATCCGGCGAGGTGCGTCGGCTCGCTCGACCGTCCATGTCTGCGGGGCCAGGTCGATTCCCGCGGCGACTTCCCGTGGGCTCGGGTAGTGAAGGTCGGGATCCTGGTTCCACGACCACGGCGCGGCCGAGCCGTGGTCGACGACCAGCAGTCGCCCGCCCGGGCGCAGTGCGAGCGCGGCCGAACGCAGGACGGCTGCCCGGTCCAGGCCAAAGGGGGTGTGCAGGTAGTGGGCGCAGATCAGGTCGAATCCGCCGGGCGGGAAGGACTCGTGCAAGTCAGCCCGCCGGATCGTGACGCGGTCACCGAGGCCATGTGAGCGGGCGAGGGCGGCGAGCTGTTCGAGCGCCACTGCCGAGATGTCGACAGCGGTGACGTTCCACCCCAGGCGGGCGAGCCACAACGCGTCGCCGCCGTCGCCGCATCCGAGGTCCAACGCGTCACCGGGCGGCAGGTCCGTCACTGTCTCGGCGAGGCGTGCATTCGGCTGCCGTCCGCCGGCTGCCGATCGGGCCGCGTAGACGTCGTCCCAGAAGGCGACCGCATCGGTGCTGCTCATCGAGGCTCCTTGTGTCGGTAGGCACTCAGTCTTGCCAGGCACGCCACGGTCTGGCACGGAATCTTGCGGTTACGGCAAGATGGTTCGATGGATCGCAGGACGGACGACGACGTACTTGACGCGGTGGGTCCCCGACTTCGTGCGCTGCGTCGTGCTCGCGGCATCACTCTTGCCGACCTCTCGGCGACGACCGGAGTGTCGGAGAGCACTCTGTCCCGGCTGGAGAACGGGCAGCGCCGGCCGAGCCTGGAGTTGCTGCTGCCGCTGGCCCGTACCTATGACGTTCCGTTGGACGACCTCGTCGGCGCCCCGCGCAGTGGCGACCCCCGGATACACCTCAAGCCGATCAGGCGGTTCGGGATGACGTTCGTGCCCCTGTCCCGACGACCAGGCGGGGTGCACGCGTTCAAGATGATCATCCCTGCCGAGCCGACACCACTTGAGCCGACCCCGCAGACCCACGAAGGCTTCGAATGGCTCTACGTGCTCAGCGGACGCCTGCGGCTCGTGATCGGCGAGCGCGACCTGACGCTGTCGCCCGGTGAGGCAGCCGAGTTCGACACGTCCCTGCCCCACTGGCTGGGCAGTGCTGACGGCGGCGTGGTCGAGCTTCTCGTCCTGTTCGGCCAGCAAGGGGTGCGTGCGCACGTACGCACCACCCCTCATTGATCGCCGCAGGCCGGGCCGGTGGCGAACTCAGCGCGAAGTTCTGCATGCGCGTCGGTGACGCCGGCTTGTTCAAGGAAGACGACGAGGTGGCGGTCGCTGTAGGCGACGCCCGGGGATGTCACGCCGAGCAGTTGGCTTCAGCGATCGAACACAGGCCTCCGACCTCCCCCGTGGCCAACAACCCTGCCTACGTGACAGCTGGGCACGTTCGGCTCATGAACCGGTTTTCGACCTGGGATGTTCCTGGTTTCTAGAAGTCCAAGTCGAGGTAGTCGATGTTGTTGATGGCCACGTCCGAGAGTCCCATGGCGCGGCTTCCGTCGTCCTGGAAATACACCTCCTTGAACCCTTCGGCGATGATTCCGCGCATCTGCTGGTCGCTGGCGCCTTGGTCGCGGGCTTCGAACAGGCGTTGCGCGTATGCCGGAGGGAGGTGGACTGTCAGGCGGCGAAAACGACCGTCGTCGGTGGTGCCGACCGGAGCGGTGTAGCCGAACTGGGCCCGCGTCTCCACGGTGATGCCGGTACTGACTGCAGCTTGCTTCCGGCGGCGCTTGCGGACCTGGGGCTGCCAGCGAGACCGTACGGCGGCGTCGATCTTCGCAGCGACGTCCTTGGGCGGGTTCTTCCGCGTGCCGCGCCGGTAGCGGTTGACCGAGTCGGCGGTGACGCCGACCTCTTCCCCGATCTCCTTCGCGCTGAGGTACTTGAGCAGGAAGTTGACGCGGCCCTGGGTGGTCTTGGGCGGCTCCCGGGTGAACGCCTCCTGGTCGGCACGCTCCAGCGCGTCCTCGATCTCTCCCACGCGTCACTCCCCTTCGTCGAGGACGGCGTCGCCACCCTTGATGTGGCGGGCGGGGTTGAGGCCTTGCTCCATCAGGTCGACCGCCCACAGCATCGACTGGACGCCCTCCAGCTTCGCCAGCCCGGGAGTGGGCCCGAGGCGGAAGCCGCCCGGCTGAGGCTTGCCCGACGCCGCATAGGGGAGGAAGTCGAGCGGGCTTTCGCCCGGCGAGGGGTAGACGACGCAGTCGGACAGCACGGCGAGCGGGTACAGGCCTGTCATCGTCGTCATGTTGCGCAGCTTGCGGTGCATGTTGACGCGGGCCTTGGAGATGATGGCGGCGCGGATGTCGGGGCGCCAGGTCGGCCGTTCCAGCGCCGGCCACCGTTCGCCCTCTTTGTAGTGGCGGCCCTGCGGGCGCTCGCGGAGCTTGCCCACGCCGCCCTTGACCGTGGCCTTGATGGCTGCCAGGACGGCGACCAGGGCGGGGTCGGCCTGCTTGTGCCGCTCCATCGCGGCGAGGAACTGCCGGTCGTCCAGGTCCCGGGTGACGCCGAGGTCGGCGAGGGTGTCGACGTACGCCGTCTTGAGGCGGTCGTGCCACGGGTCCAGGTACGCCCCGGTCTCCCGCCGCAGGTACGCCTCGATCGGGTGGACGTCGAAGCCGAGCTCCTGGGCGTAGGCCACGGTGTGCGTCTGGTACCAGGCCGGACCCGTCGGGCGGGTGCCGTCCGGGGTGAACGGCGACGGCAGACGCGGGTCCAGCTCGATGTCGGACAGGTCGACCAGCCAGGAGCCGGGGATCTTCGGGTTGAACCTGGGGGCGTTGAAGTGGTCCGGTCCGGACAGACCGACGACCAGGCGGGCCGCGGCGGCGAGGAACGCGGTGTTGAGGTCCAGGCCGACCGCGAACGGCAGCAGGCACTCCTGATCACTGAGCAGGTCCACCGGGCGCACCCATTGGTACGCCTCCTCGTTGAGGAAGCCGCCGCTCCAGCCGGAGTTCACGACCACGGGGTGTTCCTGGGTGGCCTCCGGCGGCGCCGGGTCCATCGGCTCCGTGCCCAGCGAGCCGGGGTTGTGGCCGGGCACCCAGTTCCCGGTCTCCGCGTCCTGTACGGCCTTGGTGGGCGGGCGCAGCGCCGTCATCAGCTCCAGGCCCGAGACGGCCGTTGAGCCGCGCGGGGTGATGACTCGGGTCGCGTAGACGCCCAGGACGCGGGCGACATCGGCCGGCTCCATGTCCGCGACGCCCGGCCAGGACCGCTCGTCGAGGGCATCCCAGGACAGAATCGCGAGCTGCACGCACTGCCGCTCACGCCCCTGCGCCTTGCGGTAGATCCGCGCCCACGGACCGAACCCGCGCTGCGTGAGCTGCCACTTCGCCTTCGCCACCTGCTTGACCACCGGGTGGTCGTCGGGCAGACGGAGGGAGCGGCGCTGCTCGTGGCCCTCCAGACGCTCAGGCAGCCCCAGCTTCACTGCGGCCGCGGCGGTGAGCACGATCAGCGGGTCGCTGTCCTTTCCGTAGCGGTGCAGCTTCGGCGCACCGAGACCGGATTCACGCAGCGTCCACTCCACCAGCTCCGGGACGGTGCTCGCCGGGCAGTTCAGCACGATGCCGTCGATGCCGTACGCGGAGCCGTCGCCATCGAGCACGGCGAGCGGTCCGTGCGAGAAGCGCGGGTCCAGGGCTGGCTTCGCCGCCTTCGTCGCGGACGGGCGGCGCAACGACGCCGGACGCGCGGCTGGGCGCTCCGGCGCGGCCGGTGGGGCAGATGCCTCCACCGGCGCGGCAGGCTCCGCCTCGGGCGTCTCGGGTGTGGCGGCCGGGCTCGTGAAGGTATCCGGGACTGGGGTCGGCTGCGGCCCTGTGGCCGGGGTGGGCGCGGCGTTGGGGGCGCCGTGCGCGGGGTACTTCGCCGCCCAGCCGTTCAAGAGCCGCTGGTAGGCCTCCAGGCGAGGCGACTTCGGCTCGGAGCGGCCGTTCTCCCAGTTCTTGATGCTCTGCGTCGACGTCTTCAACGCGACCGCGAGGCGGGCCTGGGTGATGCCGGCAGCCTCACGCAGTCGGGCGCGGTCCGCAGGGGCCGGGAGCTGCGGCTCCTCATCCAGCAGCGCGTCGACCGACGCGAACAGCTCTTCTTCTGATGCCATGCCACTACCTCCAGTCTGGACAGTAGCAGACTTTACCCTTGAGTTTAACTCGAACATTTAACCCACTCGGAACTCCGTTGATATGACGTCAGCGGAACACAGCAGGTCTTCGAGAAGCAGCAATATCTGCCCGGGGAGGGCCTACCGGCGCTCACTGCGGACTGCGTCGGCACTGCTCGCACACGCGACGGAAGACGCCTCAGCTGGAAGACTCGCCGAAGCCACCTACACGGCGATCCTCGACAGCGCACGGCTGCGGACCGCAATCGGTCCCAGAGGGCTGTGCATTGGCGGGGAGCGGGCCATCTCGGGACCACCAGCCGACGGGTCTCACTCGATGGTTTCGCCGGGGCGTGGTCTCCGCTGTCGGGCCTGGCGGCGTTCGCTTCGCCAGCCCGGCGATCTCTGGCAAACAAGGCACAGACGGCCGGACCTACGCGAGATCGCGATCGGCTTGGTAGAGCCGTGGGCGGGCGGCAGCCGCTGACGAGAACCGGCCGGGCCCGTCAGTTCCTGAAATCCACCCGCGGCCGACCGTTATGGCGCAGCCGGAGCCGCCGCCGTGGGTGCGACCGCAGCACCGGATGGAGGGTCCAGCCCCGAGCTGACGCGACGCGCAGGACGTATCCGGCGCCGGCGCCCCGGAAGTAGTGTGCTCCGAGTTCCATATCGCGGTGGTATTCGCGACGGTACTGAGAGGTTTCCACTCGCTGGGTCTGCTTCTCGATGCGCCGATCAACGCGCGCCTGGTGGTACGCCGTGTCGCCCTCCCGCACCAACGCCACCGGGGTCACGCACCAGAGGGGGACGAACGGCACCCGGCCCAGGGTGGCGTCCAGCACCCGTATCGCGCCGTTCTCGGCACGCGGCATCATGTAGACGATCAGCTCGGCCACCATAGCTACGCCATAGGTGCAGATGGCGAAGAAGATCCACACCACCCACCACAGCGGTATGAACACCAAGGTCAAGGGAAGAAGCAACAGCCAGCGCACCGCGGCTGGGCGGACTGGAAGAGGCCCCCAGGCCGGGTCGTCGTAGTCATGCACGGACCGTGTCTTCCCCTCAGGTTCGCCATCCCTTGACGGTGCGCCCGAGTGTACGCCGGGGGTCGACTCGCCCAGAGCGGCGGACCGTACCGGCGCTGTCATCAGCGCGGCCTCCGGCTGATGTTCAGCTTCCTCCCGGTCCCGTCGTCAGTGCGCCCGCAATACCCTTGCTGTAGAAGTGAGTTTGCGGCGTGCGGCGCTCCTCTGACGGTGCGGCTACCGGGCGCTGTCCGCGTCGTTGAACGCCGCAGGGCAGTGAGCCAGCCCTCGTGAACGTGTCGTCGGCGCCGCAGAAGTAGCAATTGGCGGCACCACGGCACACGTGTCGGTGCCTGTCCTGGAACGGGGGCGTCGTGCGTCGAAATCCTCTGCGCCCCCGAGCGTCCCGTACGACCCGAGGCTCCTCCTGCCCCCTCGACCCCACCACGGTCGTGCAGACATCCCTCTTGGCAAGCCGTTGGGATGGAGTCGGAAGGGGAACTCCCCGGCTCTTTCACGCGTTGCGGAGGACGATGCGATCGTTGGCATGTGACACGGACGGCGGCGGCGCCGTCTTCGGGGGAAGTGAGCAACCGATGGCCATGGTGGGCCTGTTCTGGATAGCCGAAGGCGACGTGTACGTGGGCGCGAAGCCGACCGGTCTGGCTCCCGGGGTACGCCTGACCCCCGAAGCCGTGGTGGCTCTCGGGGAAAGCCAGTCCAACGTCTATTTGTGGGAGGACGTGCACGCCCTGACGATGACGTGCGTCCCCGTGAAATCGCTGAAGCGCCAGATCGGCGCAGTCACGGAAATAGCTCTGGACACGGTGGTGAACCTGGCTATGCCCGGCGGCCCGGGCCCGATGGGCGGGGGCCCGGCGATGATGACGGTGCGCGTGGAATCTCGCGACGGCGACAACGAACTGTCGGCCTATGTGGCCGCCGCCGTCGGCTACTCCCCCACTGAGGTCGAGCTCTCCCAAGCTCTCCTGTCTCGCCTCACGGAGGGCGCCGCGACGATGGCCACGACGCTGGCTGCGATGTCGGAGTGGGGGCGCGCGTGGGAGGGAGGCTCTCCCCGGGGAGCGCAGCGGGAAGAGCTGTTGCGGCGATGGGTGGGCTAGCCGGTCCGGAACGGATCCGGACGATGCCGCGGCAGCGGTGGCATCCGCGCTTGTCGTGCCCGATGGTGGCGATGCCACGGACCTGTTCCACAGTGTTGACCGCAACGTGGGAGCCGGCACTGTAGATCCGGCCTGCACTCCTGCACCTTCGGAAGATCACGGGCTGGATCGCCCACGATGGCCTGTGCACACCGGGGTCGTCGCCTGGGTCTATGCGGCAAGGACGTCCGGGCAAGTCGAGTCGACCGTGCGTTCGACGAACGTGGTGGCAGGATGCAGGAATGTCGATGGAACGTGATGCTGCTTCGGGGCTGGGTGCCCCCGATCCTGGGTCCTGGCCGAGTGCAGCGGGGATCCCCGGTGATCTGCTGGTGGCCAAGGAGCTGGTGTATGACCCCAGCGGGTTCACGTGCTCGCGCCCGGCGCCCGAGGCCGAGAGCGCCGAGTACGGGGCATGCGCGTTCACGCTGGACGGCTTCTCGGTCAGGTTTCGCGTCGCCAAGACGACTCCGACGAAAGCCGGTCAGTTCGTCACTGTGTGGAAGAGGTCCGCAAGCGGGCCGATCCAGCCCTTCGACGCCGAAGATCCCGTTGATCTTTTCGTCATCAGCACGCGCGAGGGCCCACGCTTCGGGCAGTTCGTGTTCCCGCGCGAGGTGCTCTGTGAACGGGACATCGTGTCAAGGAACGGATCCGGCGGGAAGCGGGCATTCCGTGTCTACCCGCCGTGGGTAACGACCACCAGCCGCCAAGCCCGCACCACGCAGGCCTGGCAGTTGAACCACTTTCTTCATGTGCCCGAACACGAGCCCGTCGACATCGCCCGGGCCTGTGCCCTGTATCGCCCCGGCGGCTAGCAGGAGGCGCCGGGAAAACCTGTCCTGGCGTGCTTACGCCCCGCTGGCAGGCCGCCGGGGAGCTCGTCGCGAACCTCGCCCGAATATCACAACGGAGTAGCGGCGGGCTCGGCACGGTCCGTCAACCGAGGATCCCAAGTTCGGAGTCGGGTGGGCATATCTCGCAGGCCCGGATCCCGCCAGCCGTGGGGCAGTCCGCTTCTGTGGGGCGGTAGAGGCGATGAGCGACATCGCGGAGGCGGCGGGAGGGAGCGCGGGTTTCGCCGGAGGCAGGCACCCCGTTCAGTGCGGTGGCGGCTGCGGGTGCAGGGCGTTGCCGACCGAGCAGCCGCCCTCTCCGGGCATCCGCTGGATCCGGGGTGGCACCCAGACCTCTGTGGCGCCGGGGCCCACGCGGGCAAGAAGGCAGTCCTGCGCGTCGAAGCCGTTGCCCTTTACCGACAGGAGAACACCGACCCGGCCGTCCTCCGCCTTCACCTCGGTACGGATCGCCGGATCCAGGTCCAGGGCGGCGACAGTACGGCGCACCTCGGCCTCGTCCACCCGGCCGCCCTCCGGCACCCTGGGGAGCTTCATGCGGAGCTCCTCGGACGGCAACTGGGGCGGTTGGGGTGGCGGGGCGAAGGTCAGCCGCGGGCCATCCGGGCAGTCCACGTCACGGGGATCCTCACCCCACTCCGACTTGGGCGACACCCGCACCGCGAAACAGCGCTGCACGGCGACCTCCTGAGGGTCGAACAATCGGTTGTACGCCGCGCCGGACGTACGGACGACCACGTCGATGCCGTCCCCGTCGTGTGTCGAGGTACCCGTCACCTGCAATACGTCCACCCCGTCGATGCCGGAAGCAGAGCGCCCGACCTCCTCCGCCGTGCGCGGACGCTGGCTGTAGAGCCGTTCGCCTGCTTTCCTGGCCACCTCCCGCGCGGCGTCTGTCGCCTCGTCCTCGGAGTTCTGCATCACCCCGCAGCCGGCGGTGAACAACAACAACGGGGCGAGCAGCAGCAGTCGGCGCATGGGTCCACCCTTCCGGCGCCGGGCGCGGCGGGCACCCGCTCGCGTACTCAGACCGGCGTAGGTGATCGTACTCAGCCGGTGCGGCGGTCAGACGGCGGTGGGCCCCCTCCGTGAGGTTCGGGCGGCGGGGCGCACGCCTCGATCTCGATCTCATCCGGGGGCGAAGAGGCCGCAGAGCATCATCTTGGCGGCGTCGCCGCCGGCGGTCTCTCGGCGTTGCCGGCGTTCGGCAAGGCGGATGAGTTCCTCGGGTCAGGGGGTGCCAATGAGTTCACCAAGTTGCATGGCGAGCCACGGCTTGCGGCCGCCGGCCCGCATCTGGCCGCGCGCGATGGCCTTCCAGATCGGCGTCCGCCGGAAGGAGACCAGCAGGAATGCGGTCGGCTTCGCCGTGATCCTGCAGTCGTAGGCGCGCGGCGGTGCGTCACGGGTCACCGTCACCGCCCCGTCGTCGACGACGATCGCCAACCGCGGACCGCCCTTGACCACGAGGTCGAATGCGATGCTGACACCCCGCGCCTTCTCCTTGTCCAGAGCCAGCGTCATCATCGTCGGCATCGACTGACCGACCACCAGGCTCGCCTCGTCCGGGCCGATCCCCCACGGAAGTCGGGCGCCGCGCGCGATGTCGAGTCCGTGCACGAGGGTCTCGCTGAGCATCAGACCGGTCACCGTCGCCAGAGTGATCTCCTTCCCGTACCAGGGCACGGCGACGGCGGTGTCCGGCGCGAGGCCCTCTGTGACCCGCAGGAACGTCTCGCCTCGTTCGGCGACGAAGTCGCCCAGACGGGCGCGGTCGTCACTGCCGAAGAAGCTGATGGACGTCGCGTTCATGGCCGTGATCCGTTCGATGAACGGCCCGTCGCCCGGTGGCAGGATGCTGTCCCAGTCCACGGGCTCGTCGGGGGTGACTGTGGAGCAGAACCCGAGGTACACCGCTGCCAGGTGCGCACCGACGTCGCCCACAGTCCACACGGGGACGCCGGAGGGCGCGTCTCGGTCGGAGAGGTCGCGTAGCAGCCGAACCAGTCGTGGGATCGCGGCCCCCAGGGCGGCTCGGGTCTTGTTGTGCTCGGCTACGGGATCGAAACTCCGGTCGGCGCCCATGCCACTCCCCCATAGTGCGGACGGGCTCGCAGATTACCGCCGGGTAGCCCGGTGGCGATAGTGTTCTGAGCCGCCTCCCGCCGCTCAACCCTCGATCGGGCCCGACCATGGTCCGGGGTCCCCGCGAAGAACGCCTCCCAGAGTCCTCGGACGGGGAAGACGTGCGGCAGCTCGAACCTCACGCGGATGCAGTTCGACGCCTCCGCAACGCAATTGCCTCCGCCTGGTGCCCTTTGCCGAGGTCGTTCCCTGAGGATCGAACCGCTTGCATTGCCCGTCGATCATCAGGGTGCTGCCGGGCCCTGAGCCGGGATCGAGCAATGCCATTGATGGGGCACAGATCTGCTGCAGATGGCGCTGGGAGCCTGCCATGAAGTGGTCTCGGTCTCCCCTGCACGGCCAGTCTCGGTCCGCCGCGGGCCGCTGACTTGTGACCACCGCCGTTTCGCCTTGTTGGGGCACGCGGGATACCCATGGGGTTCCCGACTGCAGGTCTCCGATTGCCGCCATGGAGAGACTGCTTGATAGCGTGGAGCACGCAAGGATGTGCGATGGGAGACTCAACACAGGTTCTGGGAAGGTCTTTTGACGAGCAATCAGTCTAAACGAAGCGCGACCGAGCCTCGGCGCACGGATCACGGAATTCCCGCGTAGGCGCCTCGATCTGGCGGATCGTGGACGGCGGCTCGGCCGAGCCCTTGCTTCCGTCGGCCTGGTTCCGACTGCGACAAGCGCATTCGCAGTCCGCGGGAGGCAAGGGGCTTCGGAGGTCGAACTGTGCCCGCCGACCACACATAGGTCGCCTGCGCACGCATGGACGCCGGCCCTCCCGTCCGACTCAAGAGAGGACCCACATTCGGTGCATGACGACGAGCCCGTGTTCAAGAAGAGCAAGTGGGGAACGAGCCGGTACGTCTACAACCCCCAGAACCCCGTTGGCCTCGCTCTGATCATCATCAGCGTTGCCTTCGCCGTAATGATGCTCGTACTCCTGGAGAACCGCGCAGGCCCCTTCGCGCCCCCTCCGTCCTCCTCTTGGAACCCTCCAACCCAGGAACCTTGGCGGTTCCCCTCCTCCACACCAGGTGTAGGCCGGACACCGATCCCGAAACCTACGAGCACCTGAGAGCCCCCGATGGCATGCCTAGGGCGCCGTGGCTCAGCGGAGCCGTGGGCAGAGGCACCTGCATCGCACCCTGGGGCCTGTCGCCACTCGCAGCGACTTTGTTTCGTGGCTGCCTGGCGGGCCCATCGGGATCGAAGCGCCGCCGAGAGATGGGCGTGCACTGGATTCGATCAAGGGTCGGTGGCGAAGACGGCGGATAGCGCTGCGGGCTTTGCTCCCTCTCCGTCGAGCGGAGCAGGCGGGGAGTTCAGAGCGGCTGCGATGATCAGCGCCCGTGCTGCAACCATGGCCAGGGCGATCGCTGTCACGAGGCGGGGGTCAGGCCGTGAATGGCGAGCGTTCTCAGGCCGGTCCGGCTGAGGGAACTGCTCGTTCAACGTCTCTGTCCTGGCTACGAGGACGGGGGCGTCGCGTGAGAGGCCGCTCTCCATCTCGGCAAGGATGCGCTCGTCGTCCATAGGGTGACTGATCGTCACCCCTCCACACTGATACGGGAGTCCTACTGTCACACTCTGCGCGTCTGGGATCGACTCGACGCCCGAAAGGTCGGAGTTCCCTGCTCGGGCTAGCCCACGAGACGGACGCGACGAGCACGGCCTCAAGGCTGTCGCGTTGGAGCCGGGTCACCCGAATCCGCCGGGGTCAGTCAGCGGATGCAGTCGAGCCTGCACCTGCCGGCGCACGCGCGCAGGGAGAGGGGGCCGGAGCAGCCTCGTCTGCACCAACCGGGGTGGACGCTGGGGGTGCCGAGGAGCACCCTCCCCGCGTTTCCCAGGCCAGCAGGCAGGGAGAAGGGCGGCGTCGGTCGGAAGGCCGGCCGTCTCGGATCACGCGGCAGCCGCGCTGGATACTGCGAACCGGTCCACTCGGGCCAGACCTCCTGACCTTGGTCGGGATGAGGCCGGTGCATCGCCCTCGTTCTCCGCGGCCACCCGCCGCAACGCACGAGGCACAACGGCCGCACGGTTGTCGAGCAGGAGCAATCACTTCGGGCCAGGGCCCGTTTCGAGAGTGCTGGTCGCGGCTCTTCACGGTGGCTGCGTACCCCACTCCGGATCCGAGTAGCTGAACGCGAAGTGAGCCGCCGCAGGCACCTGAAGCAGACCTCCACCTCTGCTCGCCCGGTTTCTCCGTCGTGGGAGGTCGTGTGTGTGAGGTAGAACGTGCGCATGGACGCCGCAGAACTCGAGCAGACGCTGAACGCCATATCCAGTCACGCCGTCGTGTGCCACGGATACACCAACAACATGCGCGACTACGAGATCGTCGTCCGTGACCCGGCGGATCTGAGCGCAGAGAAAGAGCCACCGCACCGGCGGTACGTCTTCCGATACTGCATCGGAGCCTTGTGTTTTCCCACAGTCTCGCCCGAGACGTGGAAGCAATCTTTGCACGACTCCTGGATCAGCCAGGAGGGCCAGGACTCCGATGCGGCTCCTGAGGAATCCGCCGGGAGCGTGGCGTGGCTTCGCTTTCCCTGCGCGGAGGTTCCTCCGCCGTCGAAATTGGCTCGCCGTTGGTCGGAGGCTCTGGGGATCAAATTCCACGACGTCTTCCTCAGAACCAGCATCTACCGGTTGCACCTGCTCTTCTCCGAGCTGCAGGTGACCGAGGTACGTCCGGATACGTCCCTCCCTCGGAGTTAGAGGTTGTCTCACGTGGCAAGTCTCGCGAGCTTCTTGTAGCAGGTCAGGGCGGCGGCCATGGGCAGGCCTCGGCTCTGCCGGTCGTTGCGGACCATGTACGGGATCTTGAGACCACCAGCAGCCCATGGCAGGCTCATGCCGCATGATCGACGAATTCGCGAAAAACAAACTGCACGGGAGACTGCGGCGGGACCGCAAGGCGCTGCTCTGGAAACTCGACGGCTTGTCCGAATACGACACCCGTCGGCCTCTGACAGCGACCGGAACCAACCTCCTCGGCCTGGTCAAACACGTGGCCACCGTCGAGGCGAGGTACTTCGGCGAGGTCTTCGACCGCCCTTCCCCGGAACCGCTGCCCCGGTGGCAGGACTCCAACGGCAGCGACCTGTGGGCGACCGAGGACGAGACCCGCGATCAGATCATCGACTTCTACCGGCGCACCTGGGAACACTCGGACGCGACGATCAACGAGCTTCCCCTCGACGCCCCCGGCCACGTGCCGTGGTGGCCGGAGCCTCATCCCCACACGAACCTGTTCGCCATCATGGTCCATGTCCTCGGCGAGTCCAACCGGCACGCCGGGCACGCCGACATCCTCCGCGAGAGCCTCGACGGCCGCACCGGGATGCGCGCCGAACACGAGAAGCAGATCGACGAGGAAGCCCGTACAGCCCACCGCGCGAAGATCGAACAGGCCGCCAGAACGGCCACACCAACCAAGGCTTAGCGGTTGCCTCACGTCACCTGATGTTCGTGCGGCATGCTGCCAGTCGCGGGTGCTGATCAATCGAAGCCTCTGGTCCCTGATGAACTCTGGGAGCCGGCCGCCCCGTTGCTGTCTGTCGGTCGCTGCTCGTCCGCAAGGTGGTGGGACCGCTCCGTGTGACGAGCGAGCGGGCCGTGCTCACGGCAGTGGTGTACGCGCGCGGCGGCCAGGCCGAGGAAGGCGCGGAAGCTGGTGAACGTGGTCCGAGAGCGGGACGGCAATGGACCGGGCGGAGGCCGGTCCTGGTGCCTGGCGCCGGCCGAGTGGGTGCTGCTGGTGGCCGTCCACTCCCACTCCAACCATCACCGTGAGGAAGTTCGCACCCGCTGTTCGGCGTCTCCCTGGCGACGGTGTGCCGGCCGGGGCCTTTTGCCCGACCGAGAAGACAACCTGCCATGGCAGGACGGGACGCGTTCGGCGTCAAGCCCTTCAGGGCGGTGGGGGCGCCGCTGCGGTCACCGGGTGAGTCTCCGATAGGCGGCGCGGGCGTGGACGAGCCGGGCGATGGCCGTCCCGATGACGGCTGCGGCGAACAGGCAGGCGAGGCGTCCGGCATCGTGCGGGGCCGTCCAGGTGAGCCGGCCCATGGGCGGAATGGCGAAGCCGTTGAGGATGACCCAGCAGAGCAGGGCGGTGCCTGGTGCGGCGGTGAGGCGGGCTCCTGTGCTCACGAGCGCGGCGATCACCGACAGTGCGATGAGGTCCAGGGTGGGGTCGCCGTGGTGGTCGAGGAAGTTGAAGGCGGTGACCAGGGTCAGGGCTCCGGCCGAGGTCACGGCCCAGACTGAAGGCGTGGCAGCTGGGCCGGGAACAGGGCGGGGTCCGCCGCTGATCGGTTTCCATTCCAGCATGCGAGCCTCCTCCGCTCCCGGTCCCCGCCTTTGGGGCCCTCGCCATGGTGCACCATCACTGCATGTTCACCTGAACCGCGTGACATCGAGCATCCCTGGCCTGGGCAAGGACGTGTACTCGATTTGGCCGCATTTGTGCAAGTAACGCGCAATTCGCGCGGCGATAGGGTTGCCGAGGGCGCACGGTGACACATCCGCCCTTCGTCGACCTGGGGGTCCGTCATGCCCGCTCCTCGCCTGAGTCGTACTCCGTTGCCGGGCATCGGGGTCCACTACGACCTCGCCACTCGCGAGCACCGTTGACTGTCGGTGACCGCCCGTCGCGACGACGTCCCGCCGCCCGTCAGGCCGCGCTGATCGACCGGCAGCATGATCGACCGGACAAGTCCTCGACCAGAGTCACAGGAGGTGGGGCGTGAAGACCAGCTTCAAGATCCACGCGGGCCTGCAACTCGCTCTTGGCGTCGGAGCTTTGCTCATGTCAGGGCTCACGTCGGTGCCAGGCGTATCGCTGAACATGAAGACGGGACTCTTGTTCGGCATCTGCCTCGCGCTCCTCCTCCCGCTGCACGCTGCGACGATCTTCCGAAGCATCAATCTCGACTTCCGCTCCGGCGGCGCGGTGAGCAACAAGAGTCTCCAGTGGCAGGCCCTGCGCAACCTGCCGCGCCTGGTGCACGTCTTCCTGGTCGGTGTGGGCCTGGCCGGGGCAGCACTGCTCTCCGGCGCCACATCCACATCCGTCGATCACCTTTCAGGCGGCGAGGCGTCTTATGGGCGGTACACCGCGGTCGACACCACCGACCCTCACCGCAGGCGGATAGCAGTCACCAAGAGCGAGTACGACCGCCTGCAAGAACAAGAGCAGCGGACCATGTTCGCCATCTACGGCCTCATCGCCGCAGGCGGCGGTGCCTTCACGCTCATGGTCGCGGAGCTGGACGCCTCGACAAGGCGGTCATGAGCCGGACTCCCCAGCACACCAGGCCGGCCGAGCCAGACAGCCTCCGCGAAAACCGCTTCCAGGGCATGCCAGCCGCACTCGCCCGATCACGCTGCTCGCGGACTGCGTCCTGCTCTTCGGCCGCGCTTCCCGGGGCGATGTCCGAGAAGCCCGCCCTCCGCTCTACTCACGAGTGCAGTGCCGAGCCGGCCGGCAACGGCCTGCGGGCGGCCTGGTTCACCGGCGAGAACGGCCATGGCGCGGGCGGCAAGGGGCGACAAATGACAGGCCGCTGCCGACTTCGCGGAACCGGTCTGCGGCCTCGTCGCGGACGCTCGGCAGTCCGATGGCGGCGAGAGGCTCCCATGGGGACATCGGTGCGGCAGCAGGCGCTGGCGTTGCCCGTAGTCGGCTTCGATACTGGCAGCTCCGCAACACTGAGCAACGACCAACTCGCCGGTGCCCGACCTCAGGGGCGGGCACGGGCGATGCCACGAGCGAGCACGGCGGGCAGGACCACATACTTCCCGTTCATCAGCATCCTGCTGTACGCGCGAGGTTGGTGGCGGCTTCCCGTACCACGGCCGCATTGTTACGGATCGCGGTGTCCCGGTCGGCGAGGTCCTTCTCTTCCTCTTCCCCCTTTTTCGAGGACGCGATGAGCGTCACCGTGACGTACGGGGCGGTCGAGCCCATGCGGGCGGCGCAGCCGGCGGGCAGCATGGCCTTGGCCTGGTCTGGGAGCGCCCAACCGGTGAATCCGGGGCCGAGCGGGACGGAGTCCTTCTTACGGCCGGTGGCGCTCCGGGTGTCCTCGATGATCAGCCTGAACATCCCTCGGGGGTAGTCGTTGTCGGGGTTGGCGCGCAGGATGCTGCACGCCTTGAACACCGCGTAATCGGTGCTCTTGCCCTTGCTCTCCCACTCCTCCGCGCTGACCTCGCCCCCCTTGCCGTCGTCGATCAGCTCCGCCGTCTGCCGGCTGAGCGCGCCATGACACAGGGTCTGCGGCAGCGGCGGCTTCTCCTCGCCCTCGGGCCAGAAGCTCGCCGTCACAACGGCCACACCGGCGACGCCGAGCACGACGGTCAGAGGCAGCCACTTCTTGTCCATCGGTTACTGTCCCATCGACTTGTCGGCGTCGCCCATGCCGTTCTGGTACCACTGCTCAGCGATCGCCTGGAGGTGGTCCTCGTACTCGCCGGGGCTCGCGTCCAGCTCCTCGTCCGAGAGCCCGCGATGCGTCGCCATGCCGCGCAACATTCCGTACATCTGCTGCTGGCCCTCGTCGTAATGCTTGATCATGTTGTTGCGGGTCTCGGCGTCGACCCTGGCGTTGTCGTCGTTCAGGGACGCGCTCAGGCCCCAGTCCACCGAGCGTTGGACCCCGTCGCCGACGATCGGGATGGGGGTCAGCAGCCCGCCGACGACATGGTAGTTGACCATCTTCTTCCAGTTGTTGGCGTCCTTCTCCGCCTGGCCCAGGTCGTAGATGACGTCGCCGCGCACGCCGTCGAGGTGACCGAGCACCGACGCGGACTGCTTGACCCAGGCCCGCAGCTCCGGGTCCTCCTTGCGGAAGGACTCCGCCTGGAAGCGCTCGAGCCCCTCACCGGTGACCACGGTCTGCGAGCCGTGGATGATCTTGAAGGCGTTGGGGTCCTCTGCCGTCCCGCGGATGAGTCGGGTGAGGTCGCCCCGGTCCATCTCGAGCTGGTTGAAGTCGGTCGGCCCGTCCATCTTCTTGCCGAGGATCTGGTGCACGTCGGAGCCGTAGTCGGCGATCATGTCGGCCATGGGCAGCCGCATGGAGACCGGAACGGCACTCTGGTCCTTCTTGAGCGCCTCCGAGTACTCACCCATCACCCCTTCGAAGATCGCGGTCTCGGCGCCGTCGTGGTGAGCGGGCACCGGGTGCATCGGTGAACCGGGCACGCGGCCGGTGGCAGCGGACTCGAGCGCGAGGCCGAGCTCGGCGCGGGCCGAGGTGTACTGGGTCTCGACCGGCATCTTGCTCTCGACGTCGCCGCCGGGCCACTTCCGGTCGTCCAGGAAGTACTTGAGGTTGTCGGTGGTGTTCGGGTCGAAGTAGTGGGTGGCGGCGGAGGGGTTGCGGCTCATGGCGTTCAGCAGGCCCTTCATGGGGTCCTCCTGTGTGCCCTGCCAGTGCTTCATGTGTCCGTCGTAGGCGTCGTCGTTGTTCGTCTCCCACTCACGGATCGTGTTGCCGACCTCCGCCAGGAACGCCTCGCTGTAGACCGGGTCGCCCTCGTCCTTCTTCCAGGGCGAGGAGCCCTCCTTGTTCGGGTCGTACGTGGTGTCGTCGCCGGCGTCGGCGGCCATCAGGTCGGTCAGATCCTTCAGGCTCGCGGCGCCGCCCCCGATGTGTCCGGGGTGGCGGTTGGAGAGCCCGTTGCCGTCGCGGGCCGTGGTGATGAGCTTGTCGGTCCAGGCCGAGGTGACACCGCCGGGAGAGCCGATCGTCGAGTCCGGGCCGGTGGCGGTGGCGAGCGAGCCGGACAGGGCCTTGTAGAGGCGGGCGTCGGTACCGGAGAGCTGGCCGTCGCGGCCGCCCGCCTCCAGGCTGCCGGCGAGGAGCAGTACGGCCTCCTGCTGATCGCGGCCCCGATAACTGAGGTTCGTCATCAGCTGCTCGGCGAAGGCCGGAGAGTTCTTGCCGCCCTCGGCCAGCTGAAGCAGCCGGTCCCGCTCCTTGTCGTCGAGGTGCTCCCAGCGGGCGTAAAGCTTGGCCGCCTCGCGGCCGTTCTCAGCCTGCTGCTTCTCCTCCGCGCGCATCTTCTTGGCGTCGGCGACGCCGCCGAGGTCGGTGGAGCCGAAGTCGTTGGGGTGGTTCTTGATCAGGGCACGCAGGCCCCAGGCGCACAGCTCGTCCGCTTCGGCTGCACGCTGGAGGATGCCCTCCAGCTTTTCGCGCAGGGCATTGAACTGTGCCTCGGTGGCGACGCTCTCGGTGCTGCCCTTGGACCTGCGGTCGGGGTGGACGCTGTGGCTGAGCACCCCGTTGGGGTGGATGGTGATGCCCGGGGGCGGGTTCTCGTAGGCGGCCTTGAGGTCGCTCTGGGCGGTCTTGAGGAGAGTGTTCGCATCCTTGAGGAGGTCGCGTACGGACTCGGCCTCGGTGACGGCGTCGCTGAACTCCTTGGCCGTCTTGGTGACGAACTCCTTGGTGACGCTGGCGTTCTCGCCCTTCCAGGTGGACTTGTCGGCCTTGGTCTTCATGGCCTTGGCGTCGGTCTGGAGTTCCGTCAGCTTGGTGATCATCTCGGTCCACTGGGTGACCGCCGTGTCGAGCGGGCCGAACCTGGCGTTGAGGAGCTGCTCGAAGGTAGGCATGGTTGATGCGGCTCCTTACCGGAAGTACTTGTTGATCTGCGAGGCGGACACGGCGCCGTCCTTCCCCGGTATCGGGGCGAAGTGGCGCAACTGAGCCTGGATCCAGTCGTCGTCGTTCTTGCGGGACGCCTTGGTGTGGTCCAGGTGGTTGGAGATGTGCGCGCAGGCCTGAAGCAGGGTCTTCACCTGCGTTTCCCATGTCCGGTTCACCTCGGTCAGTGCCGAACCGGTATCGAAACCGTCCCCCTTCAGGCTCGTCCCGGCACTCTCGCTCGCGGCGCCCGCGTGCTTGCCTCCGGGACCGAGTCCATTGAAAAGGCCATACGCGGTATGGCCGATGTCGCCGAGTTCGTCATCGTGAATGACGTAATCCCCGGATCCCGACTTCGGCCCAGAACCTCCGGAGTCCGTTGCCGGCGCCTGATTCAGCCGCATAGTCGCAGCCTTCGCCGCGCCCCACTCATCGTCAAAAGACACGTCTGACATCCCCGTTATGTCGTTCGATCCCACAACTACCCGCCTGCACGGCATACCTGTGCGATCAAACTCCGCAGGGAGGCAGCCAGTCGGGCGGCACGGAAATTCAACAGCCGCACAAGACCGCATCGTTGCTTCCGAAAACGTCAGCCTAAACTCACTCGACGGTTCAGAACATGGGTGCTGGCACCCATGGACGCCATGATCGATATCGATGAGGATCGTTTCCGAGGTGTCTTCCGGCGCAACCGCGCCGAACGCCGAAAGCGGCGGCGAAGGCCGTCAGCAAATCGATGCGCGTCCGCCTTCGCCGGGAAGTGTGGCGCAGTCGACGAGCACCCCGGCCTGGGGCCGGTCCGCGACGGCGAAGGAGCCGCTCCAGCCGAATCCGATCGTTGACGCCGAGACCGCAGCAGAGAGCGCCGCGTTCCTGTACGTGTCCTGGCGATCCTCGAAGCCTTCGGCCGGATCGGCATCGGCTTCAAGTCGGCCGACCCTGATCGGGCACACCCTGGGTATCGGCCCGCAGCTGCCCTTCTACCAGGAGCTGGGGCTCGTTCCGGCGCCGCCGTGCGCGCACCAGGTCAACGAGACCGAGGTGACCTTCCTCGCCGGCCGGCCCGGCCGGTATGGAGGTCGCGTTGGAAGCCGACAAGCACGGCGGGTCCTTCTCCACGTGCCACGACGCCGTCACCCGCTACACGGTCAGCCACCACGGCGTCGACCGGAGGCTGAAACAGCGAAGTCAGCTCGTGGATGCGGTAGTTCGTCGAGCACCGCTGGCCGTACGGCTCGCCCGCCTCGCAGGAATCCGACAACATCTGCAGTTGTAGCGCTCCGTACGCCGCCAAGGACCACCACGGTTACGGTGACGGGCACGGTCACAGCTCCGGCCCAGGCATGGGGACCGCCTGTGGTCCCCTCGCCCGGTCGGGGTGGGGGCCCGTTCCGTCGTCGCGGTCCCCCACCTCTTCCACGTCAGGCCCTGTCGGTCAGCTCCTCCGCGAACACCTGCGACAACGGCTGCGGCCCCACGTACTGCTGGCAGTTGCACTGCCCGGCCTCGTAACGGATCGGCTTCTTGTTCTCGTCCCAGGCGATCGGTACTTCGACACGCTCATGGCACCGCCCCTGCTTGTCGTGCTTCGCAAGGTGGTGCGTGCAGCCGCACACCGGCTCCGGCGTCTTGTGCGCGGCCTCAAGCGCCAGGCGTTCCTGCTTCGCCGCCTCCAGCAACTCCATCTTTCGTTCGTGGCGATGACGCAGCGCGGTACGAACGTTGTCGGCCGCCCACGCGAAGCCGCCCGTCCAGAACAGGATGAGAACCCACCAGAACCAGTCCACCGCTCCCCCTTATTTCCACGGTACTCGGGACCCAGGATAGGACCGCGCGGGCGGCGTCAGACTGGCGTCGCCGCCTTCAGAATCAGGAACACCGTGGCGGCCGAGTTCGCCGAGGAGAGCGCGGAAGCCGTCGCGCCGGTCGCTGCCCCCACGCGGCCATGCCGGTTCACGCAGGCAGGGCGGCAGACTGCCGACGTACGGACACGACAAGCCAAGCCCGGAAGCGATCAACTGCGTGGGGCCGAGCGTGCGTGGCAAGAACGTCCGCATCCTTCGACAGCCGCCGCAGCTCCCTGGTGATGTTCAAGCGCAGGCGTTTCCTTCGGGTCTCGCCTGGTGACCGGCCGTCGCTGGTCCGCTGATGGGTCGTACGTACGGGCCGTGCAGGTCGGCGTCGACGTCCGGATGGGTCTCAGTGCCCATGAGAGCGTCTGATGACGGACAATCCTTGTGGGGGCGGGTATCTGCCCACCGACCACAAGGGTGGCCATGTCCGATCTACCGGCAGCCGACGCACCCACACGGGTCTTCCTCGTAGACGACCACGAGGTCGTCCGCCGGGGGCTTCGCGACCTGCTCGACGACGAGCCCGACATGGAGGTGGTCGGGGAGGCTTCGACGGCGGACCAGGCACTCGCCAGAGGGCCTGCCCTGCGACCCGATGTCGCCGTACTCGATGTACGGCTGCCTGACGGTGACGGGATCTCCCTGTGCCGGGAGCTGCGCACGCGCATGCCCGAACTGGCCTGCCTGATGCTGACCTCGTTCGACGACGAGGACGCGCTGCTCGACGCGATCATGGCGGGAGCGGCCGGGTACGTGCTCAAGCAGATCAAGGGGTCCGACCTGGTGTCGGCGGTACGGACCGTGGCCATGGGACAGTCGATGCTCGATCCGGCCACCACCGCCCGGCTGATGCGTTCGCTGCGGGATCCCGAGGCGGCGAAGCCGCCGGAGGACGAGCGGCTCGCGGTGCTCTCCGAGCGGGAGCGGTCCGTGCTGGAGCTCATCGGTGAGGGGCTCACCAACCGGCAGATCGCCAAGCGTCTCTATCTGTCGGAGAAGACGGTCAAGAACCACATCTCGCGGCTCCTGGGGAAGCTGGGAGTGGAACGTCGGGTGCAGGCGGCCGTGATCGCCGCGCAGGTCCACGAGCGCGAGGCCGAGGAGAGGTAGCTCTCTCACCCCTGGGCGGTCCGCAGGGGGACTCGCCATTCCAGCACCGTGCCGCCCGTCGGCTCAGGCCGTGCGAAGACCGACAGGTCACCGCCCAGGCGCTCGGCCCGTTCGGTCAGGTTCCGCAGTCCGCTGCGGGCGCCGCCCGGCGGGATGCCGACTCCGTCGTCGCTCACCGTCACCGAGATGACACCGTCTTCCGCGGCCACCGACACCTCTGCTCGGCGGGCCCGGGCGTGCCGGGCCACGTTGGTGAGCGCTTCGCCGATGACCGCGACGACCGCATCGGCCTCCTCTGCCGGCACGTCCGTGTCGAGCAGCCCCTCCATCCGCAGCGCCGGAGCGAAGCCGAGCGTTGATGCGGCCGAGTCGACCGCCTTGACGATGCGGTTCCTGAGCTTTGGCTCCGTTCCGGGAGTCTCGTGCTCCCGGAGGCCGAAGATGGCCGACCGGATGATCTTGATCGTGGAGTCCAGGTCGTCGATCGCCCGGGTCAGCCGGTCCACCGCTTGCGGGTGCTCGACGAAGCGGCGGGCGCTCTGCAGGGTCATGCCCGTGGCGAACAGACGCTGGATCGCCATGTCGTGCAGGTCACGGGCGATTCGGTCGCGATCTTCCAGGAGACTCACCTGCTCGGCGTCGCGGCGCCGATCGGCCAGTTCTAGGGCGAGCGCCGCCTGGCCGGCGAATCCCGGCAGAGCGGTGGTCTCGGCGCCCGTGAAGGACGGCCGTTCCCTGCGCCGCGCGAGAATGAGCACGCCGCTCAGCCGTTCCTTCGTGCCGACCGTGACGGCCACCGCCGGGCCGAAGCCCTTCCAGCGCTCGGGCTGCACCGTGACCCGCTCGTCGGTCTCGACATCCGCAACGGTGAGGAGTCCGTCCTGGGAGAGGGCGGCCGCGGCCAGGGTTCCCTCGCTGCTGGGCAGCACGACACCTTGGTGCGCGTCGGCGCCCTCACCGATGGCCAGCGAGCCCTGCAGTTCGCCGCCCGGTCCGACCAGGTAGAAGACGCCCACGTCGGCGCTCGCGATGTCCACGGCCTGTTCGAGCATGCCGCCAAGAACCTCGGCCTCCTCCGCACCGGACAGGAGGGCACTGGTGAAGTCGGAGCTGACGGCGAGCCAGCGCTGCCTGAGCCTGCCCTCCTCGTAGAGGCGGGCGTTCTCGATGGCGATGCCCGCGGCGACGGCCAGGGTCGTCACGACGGCCTCGTCCTCGGCGTCGAAGTCGGCCCCTCCCCGTTTCTCGGTCAGGTAGAGGTTGCCGAACACCTCGTCGCGGATCCGGATCGGGACGCCCAGGAACGAGTGCATCGACGGATGGTGGGGCGGGAAGCCGTACGAGGCCGGGTGGTCGGAAAGCTCGGACAGGCGCAGAGGCTGGGGGTTTCGGATCAGCTCGCCGAGAATTCCGTGTCCGGACGGCAGCGCGCCGATCTGTTCGCGAAGTTCGTCGTCGATACCGATGGGGAGGAACTCGGAGAGCTTCCGGTCGTCACCGATGACACCCAGCGCTCCGTACTCGGCGTCCACCAGGGTCACCGCGGACTCCACGATGCCCCGCAGCACCTGAGGCAGGTCGAGTTCCCGGCCGACTGACATGACCGCTTCGAGGAGTCCATTGAGCCGGTCCCTGGTGCCGCGGACGTCGTCGATGCGTGCCTGAAGCTCGTCGAGCAGCTCGTCGAGTCGCAGCCGTGGCAACCGTGTGCCTGCGGACTCGGTGTCTTCCCGGCCCATCGAAACCTCCGGTCACGTCAGACGCGCGGGCGACACCCGTCGCGCCCGATTTCACACTAGCCCTTACGCTCTGCCCGTTCCCGTCCGGCTCGTCCTTCCGAAGGCGGTCCGGAGGGGTCATGTGGCAAGGAATCCGGCGAAGGCGCAGGCCACAGCTACGCCGACGCCCGCTGAGTCGAGGATGTGCTGGACCAGTGGGTAGGGCCGCTGCCCCGGGCCGGACCTCAGGGGTGGCAGGAATCCGACCCACGTCGGTGGGTTCAGAGCCCGGTTCCGAGCCCAAAGAGGAGGCTCCCATCGCGGGGAGACCGGCGGACGAGGGCGTGCCGGGCGCATTCGGCGGGAAGGGTGATCACTGGGCAGTGGGCCCGGTGCAGCGGGCCGTGGACGACGGGTCCGACGCGCATCCCGGGACAGCCGTCCCGGCCCCGGCGCCCCACGACGTCGGCCAGGGCGTGCTCAGCGGCGTCGGCCAGGGCGTTGCTCGGCGACGTCAGCCGGCGTCTCGACGGGCGGGCCGATGTGGACCTCGTGGGTGAGCCGGACGTCGGAGTGCTTCTCCGCCCGTCCGGCATTGGTCTGCGAGAGTCGGCGGCGGTCGTGTGCCGATCGCACGGTGGCATGGAGGGCCTGCTTGCCCGCCTGTCTCTGTGCCTGGTGTCGAGGGGTGTCGTCGACGTGCCGCGTGTGGCGGGGCGGCGGTACAGCGGCTACGAGACGCAGCACCGGGTCTCGCCGGTGGGCATCGTCGACCGCCCAGGCCGGAGCAAGGTGGCCGTCCCTGGCGGGGTCGATGCCCGCCACGATGTCGCGGTGTTCCGCGGTGCCGGTCACGCTGTGCTCCCGTGTCCGGGTCCGTACCGGGGAATGAGTTCCACCGGGCAGTGGGCATGCTGCAGCAGGCCGAGCGTGGTCCTGCCGAGGGTCGGTCCGAGGTATCCGGGCGACCGTCGTCCGCCGGCGACCAGGAGGTCGGCGTGGCGTGATGCGTCGACGAGCGCGCCGGGCACGCTGCGGCTCTTCTCGCCGTCCGCGTCCAGCGTCAGTTCCGGGAACTCCTCCCGGAGGCGTTCGGCGACACCGGACAGCGCGTGGACGTGCTCGCGTGCGTTCCTCTCGGTGCCGTTGCGCAGCGCTGCCCGTACCCCGGCGTACGGGGCTGTGCTCCAAATGTTCAGGAGTCGCAGGGTCACCTTGCGCAGCGTGGCCTCGTGGGCCGCAGCGCGAGCACAGCCCAGGTCGTCGATGTCCCGGATCGCCGCGAGAACGGCTCCGGCCTCGGCGGGCTCGGCTGCCCCGCGCACCACGACCGCTGGTGTGGTGGCACTGGCCGCGACCTCGAGGCCGACGGATCCCAGCAGCAGGGAGGAGAACCCGCCGATTCCTCGGTGTCCGACGACGATGGTGCCCGTCAGCGCGGCGGCTCTGCGCAGGCTGCCGGCGGGCGGGCCGTCGCCGAGTTCCTTGACGATGTTCAGCCCCGGGTAGCGTGCCGTGACCTCGTCCGCGGTGCGGTCGAGGAGCTCCCGGCCTGCTTGCCGGCTCTGATCGATCTCTGCCCGGGAGAGGAACCGGGACATCGCATCGATGTCGGTCGCGTGGACGAGAAAGAGCCCGCCGCCCCGCAGTACCGCCTCCTGCGCTCCCCACATCGCGGCCGTGCGTGCGGACGGTGATCCGTCCGCACCGACGACGACCCGGCCAAGGCCGGAACCGTCCGTGGTTGCGTCCATGGCTCCTCCTCGTCCGGTCCGAGCACTGCTCTCACCGTGGCATCCGGCGTCCGGGCAGTTGGAGGGCCCTCTGGGGGCATGGGCGGGACCAAAGGTCCCGCCTGCGCGGACGGGCCCTGTCGGGCCCGACGGCGGGACCGTTCGGCCCTCGCCGACGGCAGACATGCGTCGGACCGTGGTGGGACGGGGATGCCCACCACTCGCACGCAATGACAGGAGGCGCGGCGATGAAGCGTCTGACGGCCGGCGGCCCGATGACCGACGGCGTGGTGTCCACCGTCCCTGCGGCGCCGTTCCGGGACGTGGCGAAGCTGCTCGCCGAGCACGACATCAGCGGACTGCCCGTCGTCGATGGCAGAGGCCATGGACCTGCCCGATGGCGCGGTGGACGTACATGTCCGGGACGGCGTGGTGACGGCGACGGCCGCGTCCGGCCGCGAAGCCGGGCTCGGATGCTCATCGGACTCGTCGAGCAGGTCGACGGCGTCGTCGCCGTCGTGGACCAGTTGTCCGTCGCCGAGCACGACACACACTTCCCGCCCTCCCCGTCGCGTACCGGGCACGACATCACTTGGTGACCCCACAGACAGGACGAACCGTGATCACCACCGCTCTCACCCCGACGCTCGTCACATCACTGATCGAGGACGCCGTCACGGCGCCGTCGATGCACAACGCGCAGCCGTGGAGGTTCGTCCATCGGACGGCCACCGGCACCATCGAGCTGCGCGGCGACTCCTCGCGCGAGATGCCACACCAGGACCCCGATCACCGCGCCCTCCATCTCGGGTGCGGAGCAGCACTGTTCAGCCTGCGGGTCTCCGCCGCGCACCACGGGCTGCACGCCGCGGCCCGGCTGCTGCCCACCTCCGAAGACCCGTGGCATCTCGCCGACGTACGTCTTCACGGAGCTGCCGTCGGGAAGGAGGATCTGGCCGTGTTCCGGTCCGCGCTGCATGAGCGGCACACCAGCCGCTTCCCGTTCACCGAGGAGCGGATCCCTGCCGAGATCCTCGACGGGCTCCATGCCGCCGCCATCCTGGAAGGATGCCGGCTGGTCGTTCCGGGCGCCTGGCATGCCGACACCGTCCTGGGTCTTGTGCACGACTCCGAGCTGTTCGAGGCCGCTGATGCCTCGGTCCGCGCGGAGATCGCCGGCTGGACACGCACCGGTGCCGCCGGGGAGGGTGCCGAGACCGAGGGAATCCCTTCGTACGCCTTCGGCCCGAGGCAGTACGACGTCACCTCTCCGGTGCGGGACTTCGACTCATCGCATCGGGACCCTGGCCGGGGCTCGGCGCGCTTCGAGAAGCGACCCCAGATCGCCCTTCTCGGCACGGTCGAGGACACGGCGCGGGAGTGGCTGATGGCCGGGCAGGCCATTCAGCGGGTCCTGCTCCAGGCGACACTCGACGGCCTCTCCACGTCCCTCATGTCGCAGCCTTTGGAGTGGCCCGAACTCCGCTCCCTCGCACGGGATCCCAGTTCCGCGACAGGCTTCGTCCACATGGTGATCCGCATGGGATACGGCCCCCGTGGGCGGGCAACGCCCCGCCGGCCGGCCTCCGAGGTGCTCACCTTCGCCTGACGTCCACGGTTTCTCGGCCTCGGCTCACAGCCGGAACCAGCGCTCCTCGCCCGGCCCGACGCTGAACCGCCGATCGTCCGGAAGCACTACGGTGAGCGGACCCTGCGGCGAGACCGGCACATGGACCGCCAGCCGCCCGGGGAGCATGCGCACGCGTACCCCGCGATGCCCGTGGAAGCAGAGCGTGAAGGCGAACCGTGGGATCTCCGCCAGTGCCACCGGCTCCACACGGAGCCCCTCCGGCCTGGCCTCCAGGCCGGTGATCCCGCGCTCCACGAGGTCGACCGTGCCTGCCATCGCCCCGAGATGGATGCCCTCGCCGGTCGTGCCGCCCTGCACGTCGGCCACATCACCAAGCAGTGCCTCCTCGCAGTACCGCCAGGCGTCGGCGCCTTTCTGCCGGGCCAGCACCCAGCCGTGGACGAGGCTGCTGAGCGTCGAGCCGTGGCTGGTGCGCCGGAGGTAGTACGAGACGGTCGCGCGCCATGCCTCGTCGTCCAGCCGGTAGCCGAGCCTGGCGAACAGTCCGGAGAGCTCCCCGGGCCGGAAGAGGTAGCCGAGCATGAGGGTGTCTGCCTGCTTCGACGCCTGGTAGCGGTTGACCGTGTCGCCCTCGGCCTCCAGGATCCGGTCGAGTCTGCGGATGTCTCCGTACCGGGCCAGGTATGCCTCCCAGTCGAGCTCCGCCAGGTCCCCGTATCCCTCGAACTGGCTCACCACGCCCTGGTGGAACGGAACATACAGGCGGCGGGAGACGTCGTCCCAGCGGGAGACCTCCTCGTCGTCGAGCATGAGCGTCTCCCGCAGTTCTGCCCGCCGGGCATCGGGGAGTTCGCCCAGCAGATCGAGGCCGCGGGCGAGCACCCAGGCTGCGGTCGCGTTGGTGTAGGCGTTGTCGTCGATACCCACGGCCGTGGCATCGGGATAGGCGTCGTGGTATTCGTCGGGGCCGACGACTCCGCGGATCCGGAAGCGCCGCAGCGCCGGGTCGAAGGTGGCGGACCCGGACCAATACCGGGCGATCTCCAGCAGCATCTCGGCCCCGGCGCCGTGCAGGAAGCCGCGGTCGCCGGTTGCCTGCGCGTACCGCCACACGTTGTACGCGACGGCCGAGCCCACATGGCGCTGAAGCCGCGAGCGGTCGGGGAGCCAGCGGCCGGAGCGTGGGTTGAGGTGCAGCTCCTGGGTCTCCTCTCGGCCCGAACTCGCGCTCTGCCAGGGGTACATGGCGCCGACTCCACCTGCGCGGCGTGCCGCGGCGCGGGCGGCCGGGAGCCTGCGGTGCCGGTACAGCAGCAGCGAGCGGGACACTTCGGGGAAGTGGAGGTCGAGGTAGGGCAGGACGAACAGCTCGTCCCAGAAGATGTGGCCCCGGTACGCCTCCCCGTGCAGGCCCCGGGCGGGGACGCCCACATCGAGTTCCGCGGTGTGCGGGGAGAGCGTCTGCAGCAGATGGAACAGGTGGAGCCGCAGGATGCGGCCTGGCTCCCCGGGCACGTACAGCTCGCCCTGCTCCCAGAGCCGTTGCCAGGACGCTTTGTGGGCGGACAGCAGCCGGGGGAAGGCAGGGGCTCCGGCGGCGTCGCCGCAGGCCGTCGTGCGGGGGTCGCCGACCGGGCGGCCCGCCGAAGTGTGCAGGGCCAGGGTCTTGACGACGCTCGCCGAGCGGCGGGGGCCGACCGGCAGGAGGTACGTCTGGGCGGTCGCGGTGGCGGTGGCGGTCTCCCGGGCTGGGCGATCGGGGCGGGTGACCGTGCGGACGGCCAGGGCGATCCGGATGTCCGGGTCGGCCGTGCGGCAGGTCAGCCAGGCGACCCCGCCGGGCTCGAATCCGCTGCGGTGCTCGGTCAGGTGACGCCGTTCCAGGTGCCGGTAGCGCTCCACCCCGGCATTGGTGACCGCGCCGTCCAGGACGGACTCGACCTCGACGGCGCCGCTCCAGCCATAGGCGTGGAACACGGTGCGCTGGGCCGCGCGGTGGGCGTCTCCCATGTGGACGATCCGGGTATGGGAGACGCGCAGTCCACGTCCACGGGCGTCCCGGTAGAAGAGATTCCGGGTGAGGACGCCCCCTCGCACGTCGAGCCGCACGTCGTAGTGGCGCAGTTGCCCGGAACCGGGTGTCAGCCAGTCGCCGGGCGCCTCGTCGTCCGGCAGGCAGCGGTAGCGCAGCAAAGTCCAGTTCGGGAGGTTGACGAGGTCCTCGTTCTCGACCCGCTCGCCGGCGACGACCGAGGTGCGCCTGTCGTAGCAGCCGGCGAGGTAGGTGCCCGGGTAGTGGGTGGTGTCGGCGGTGGTCTCGGGGGCGGATCCCCGGGTGGCGAACCGGCCGTTGCCGAGGACGCACAGCGCTTCGACGAGCCGTTCGCGTTCCGGTTCGTATCGGTTGTACTCCCAGGTCCAGCCGTGGGTCATGGGTACTCACCCCACACGTTCCGGACCAGCGTCACAAGGTCGTGGACCACCAGATCGGCGCCCTGCTGTCGCAGGGCTGTCGTGCCGTGCTCGTCCGGGGTGCGGTCGACAGCGACAACGAGACCGAAGGCGCCCCGTCGCGCCGCGCGGACACCGGCGAGGGCGTCCTCGACCACCGCGCACTCGCCGGGGTGGATGCCCATCAGACCGGCGGCGTGGAGGAAGAGCGCGGGGTCCGGTTTTCCGGCGAGGCCGCGCCGGGCGGCGTCCTCGCCGTCGACGACGGCGGCGAGCGAGGCATCGAGCCCGGCGGCGCCGAGCAATGCCCGGGCGTGGCGGGATGCCGACACGGCGGCGCAGGGCACACGAAGGCGGCGCAGGGTTACGAGCGCCTCCTCGGCGTCCGCGAAGGCGCTGACGGACTCGGTGGCCAGGGCCTCCCGGAAGGCCGCCTCCTTGCGTGCAGCGACCGCCCAGACGGTGTGGCAACCAGGGGGATCGTCGGGTTTCCCGGGCGGGAGGCGGATACCGCGGGTGGTCAGGAACGCCTCGGCTCCGTCGTACCGTGACCTGCCGTCGACGAACCGGCGGTACTCGGCGTCCGCGTCGAACGGCACCCACTCCCCCGCCCGCGGCGTCAGCTCGGCGAGGCAGGCGTCGAATGCGGTCTTCCACGCTGCCGCGTGCACCACGGCGGAGTCGAGGAGGACCCCGTCGGTGTCGAGGACCACGCCTCGTGGCGGCCGGGAGCCGGCGGGCGGATTGTTCATCCGGCGGCCGGAAGGTCGACGGCCTGCACGGCCGTGTGCTGTGGTCCACCGAGCGCGACCTTGATGGCCCCGGTGTCGGCCGCGCGGCCGAACACGTCGTATGCCTCCTCCATCTGCCCGGCTTCGAAGCGGTGGGTGACCAGTTCCTCCGTCGGCAGCCGCCCGGCCGCCATCATGCGCAGCAACATGGGCGTCGACGACGTGTCCACGAGACCGGTGGCGATGGTGACGTCCTTGATCCACAGGTCTTCGAGGTGCAGGACCGCGGGCTTGCCGTGGACACCGATGTTGGCGACCCGCCCGCCGGGCCGGACCATCCGGGTGCACATCTCGAAGGTCTCCGGAACGCCCACGGCCTCCATGACGACATCCGCGCCCAGCCCGTCCGTCAGATCGGCAACGAGTTGTTCCGGCCCCTCGTCTGCGGTCACGGTGGCGTCGGCGCCGAGCGTGCGCGCGGTGGCCAGCCGGGAGGCGGCGAGGTCGACGGCGACGATCCGGCCCGGGCTGTAGAGGCGTGCCGTGGTGATCGCGGCGAGGCCGATGGGTCCGGCGCCGACCACGACGACCGTGTCGGCCGGCCGTACGCCGCCGTTCAGGACGCCCACCTCGTAGGACGTGGGGAAGATGTCCGCGAGCAGGACGGCGTCGAAGCTGTCGACCGCATTCGGCAGCGGGTGCACGGACAGGTCCGCGAACGGCACTCTGACGTATTCCGCCTGTGTGCCGTCGATGGTGTGGCCGAGGATCCAGCCTCCCCCGCCGCGGCACTGACCGTAGCGGCTCTCACGGCAGAACCGGCAGCGGCCACAGGCCGTGATGCAGGAGATCAGGACGCGGTCTCCCGGCCGCACCGTGCGCACGTCCTGCCCGGTCTCCACCACCGTGCCCACAGCCTCGTGCCCGAGCACCCGGCCCGGCGTCACCTCCGGCACGTCCCCCTTCAGAATGTGCAGGTCCGTGCCACAGATCGTGACGACGTCGACCCGCACGATCGCGTCGCCCGGGTCCTTGATGCCCGGGTCGGGTACGTCCTGCCAGGCGATCCGGCCCGGCTCCTGGAAGACGAGTGCCTTCATGGCGCCCACCTGCTTCCTGTACGGCGTTCGGGTGCCTTCCTCACCCAGGCTCGGCCGACGACCGCGGCGGCGCATGTGCCGATCGGTCCCCAGGAGGAGCCGCTCGGGCCCTGCGATCGGGCCGGTCCGGGTGCGACGGTGAAGAGGCGGATCACACTCCGAAGGAGGGCAGGCCATGTCCGAGGCAGCCCCCAACGCCGCTCCCGTTCACTTTGCCGCTCGCCCCGCTCTGCTCAGCTTCCTGGGCGGCGTGGGCACGGTCACCGGGAGCAAGTTCCTGGTCGAGAGCGACCATGCGCGGATCCTCCTCGACTGCGGTCTCTTCCAGGGTTTCGCGAACCTGCGTCGCCGCAACTGGGACCGTCTCGCACGCGATGCCGCCGACTTTCACGCCGTGGTCGTCACCCACGCCCATCTGGACCACTGCGGCTATCTGCCCCGCCTGGTCCGCCAGGGCTTCCGGGGTCCGATCCTCGCCAGCGCCCACACCACTCGGCTCGCCGGAATCGTGCTGCGCGACAGCGCACGGCTCCAGATGGAGGCCGCCCGGCACGCCAACGCGCACGGCTGGTCCAAGCACCGCCCGGCCAAGCCGCTGTACGACGACTCGGACGTCGAGAAGACGCTGGCGTTCTTAGACCCGATCCCCGTCGGCGAGGAGGTGGAGATCATGGCCGGCACCCGGCTGACGCTCCACCACGGCGGGCACATCCTCGGTTCGGCGTGGGCCCGCCTCACACTGGAGGACGGCCACAGCTTGGCCGTCTCCGGGGACCTCGGGCGGCCCGGGCACCCGCTGTTGCTGCCGCCGGAGCCGTTCTCGGGCGCCGATGTGCTGCTCATGGAGTCGACGTACGGCGACCGCCGCCACGACCAGGAGTCCGGGCAATCGGCGTTCTCCGCCGTCATCGCACGGACGCTCGCCAGGGAAGGCACGGTCGTCATCCCGGCCTTCGCGATCGACAGGACCGAGGTCGTCCTGCACGAGCTGGGACTCCTGCGTGAGAGGGGCGTCCTGCCCCACTCGGTCCCGGTGTACGTCGACAGCCCCATGGCGCTTGCCGCGCTCGACGTGTACCGCGACGCCGTACGCGAGCGCTCCGCCGAGCTGCGGCCCGAGATCCTGGCCCGCGGCGAGGTCGCGCTGAGTCCCGCGCCGTTCCTCGCCGCCCGAACGGTCCAGGAGTCCATCGAGATCAACAGCACACACGGCCCCACCGTCATCGTCTCCTCGGCCGGTATGGCCACCGGCGGCCGGGTCCTGCACCACCTTCACAGGCTGCTGCCCGACCCACGCAACTCCGTCGTCGTGGTCGGCTTCGCCGCGGCCGGCACACGGGCGCGGGACCTGGTGGACGGTGCCCGGGTCCTGAAGATGTTCGGCGAGTACGTGCCCGTACGGGCCGAGGTTGCAGATGTTCCGCATTTCTCGGCCCACGCCGACGCGGAACAGATCATCGACTGGCTACGCGGCGCCCCTGCCCCGCATACCACGTACCTCGTGCACGGCGAACCCACCGCCTCCGAAGCACTGCGGGACCGCATCGACCGCGAGCTGGGCTGCCGCCGTACCCCGCTCCGGTGAGGCCGTCCTGGTCCGCTGACCGGGCCCATCGGTCCCCGGCCGTGACCTGCCCGGCCCTCCCTGGGGCCCGGCGTCGCGCGGCAGCCTGTGAGGGAGGGGCTGGAGGCACACCTTGAGCACCATGAGGACGCTGCTGAACGATCTCGCCCCGCAGACATGCGACCAGCCATGCGGCCGGCTCCTGCGTCAGTCCCGACCGGTCCGATTCGCCGCACATACTCGATCTGCGCACGCGACGCATCCGTCGGTGAGGCGGTATCCGCAGCCGTTGCGGCGGCGTCGGCGCGCCGGCTCCACACGTGAGGAAAGAGCGATGACACCTCAGCCGTTCACCGTCTCGGATGTGATGACCAAGATGGTCGTCGCCGTCCAGCCCGGCACGGAGTTCAAAGAGATCGTCGCCGCCATGGAGCGGTGGCAGGTGACGGCCGTACCGGTCGTGGAGGGCGAGGGCCGCGTCGTCGGGGTGGTCTCCGAGGCCGATCTGCTTTTCAAGGAGGAGTTCCACGACCACCGCCTCGGTCTCGTCGAGCAGCTGCGCCGGCTCGACGCCACAGCCAAGGCCGGTTCTCACCGGGCCGAGGACCTGATGACCTCGCCCGTCGTGACCGTTGCTCCCGACGCGTCCCTGCCCCAAGCCGCCCGGCTCATGGCCGCCCACCGTGTGAAACGGCTGCCCGTCGTCGACGAGAGCAGCATCATCCAGGGGATCGTCAGTCGTTCCGACCTCCTCAAGGTCTTCCTACGCCCGGACGACCATCTCGCCGCTGTGGTGCGCCACGACGTCGTCGAGTACGTGTTCCCGCCCTCTCAGGGTCGGGTCGAGGTCCGTGTCGACGCCGGTGTCGTGACGCTGTCCGGCGAGGTCCGCGACACCGCGCTCATCCCGCTCGCGGCCCGCCTGGCCCTCGCTGTCGAGGGCGTGGTGGACGTACGGTGCGAGTTCAACGGCAAGGCCGAGGCATAGACATGGAGCGTCGGCCGCGACGCGCATCCTCGCAGTATGTCCGTACAAGGTCACGATGGCGCTCGCCGGCCTGCGGGAACGTGTGCGGATTCAGCCCCAGGGGGCTGGGCAACGTGTGCGGAATCGGCCCCATCGGAACGCCGTCCCCCAATGTCGCCGATGGGGACGGCTTCAGGGGACGGCTTCATGGGTCAGCCGCAACGTTCAGCTGGTGGCACTGAGTTCCGTTCCGATGTGGTGTGCCCATGCCCGGATCCGTTCCGGATTGCGGAAGTCGCCGCCCTTGCCTCGGCTCACCATGGCCCGGGCGACCCGGTCTGATGTCTCGGCGGTCATGGCGCCGCCGAAGGTGATGTGCTCACGAGCGCCGAGCTTCTTCATCCGCCGGGCGACACCGGGTACGGGCGGGATGTCTTGCTCGTCCGCGGAATGGTCGACCGGACCGCTGCTGAAGAGCCACAGCGGCCGGTGCCTGAGCTGTTCGGCGTTGCGCCTCGCGCACCGTCGCGCCTTCCCGGTCCAGTGCCCGGCGTAGAGGGCCCCGCCGAGGACGACGCCGTCGTAACCGCTGACGTCGGTGACGGTATCGGCGGGAAGAACCACGGCGTCGAAGCCGTCGTCGCGGAGCGTCTTGCCGATCACTTCGGCGATTCCGGCGGTCGCGCCGGACTTGCTGCCATAGGCCACCAGGATGCGTCGCGTGTTCATGACGTCCCTCTCTCGATCGTGGAGTCGGCGCGCTTGACGGGGATCGTCCGTGCGGTCCTGACCTCCTGCTCGGGCATGGGTACACGGATGGTGAGAATGCCGTCCGCGTACGAGGCGTCGACGTGGTCTGCGGGGATGGTGGCGGGAAGGCGTACGGTTCTGCGGAAGGAGCCGTAGCGGAACTCCGAATGCTCCGTGTCCTGCTGACTCTCGCTGTGCTCCGCGCTCACCGTGATGAGGTTGTCGTCGACGGAGATGGTGATGGCGTCCGGGTCCATTCCAGGCAGTTCGGCGCGGAGCATGCACAGGCCGTCGCTGCTGGTGACCTCCACGGGAATGGAGTGGGCAGCTGTGGCGGGTCGCCAACCAGGAAGCCCCGGGAACTCACGGTTGAACCAGTCGTTGAAGTCGGGGAAGAGGCTGTGCCTGCGTTCCACCTTGCCTCCGGTCATGATCCGCTCCAGGTGTGTAGGACTGTGGACCGGCATGGAGGCCGTGTCCGCCTCCGTGGCTCACTCTTCCGCCCGGACTGCGTTCCGCGTAGTGCCTCATGGGGCCCGACCGGGGGGCCGGATGGTCCGCCCGCGAAAAGGGCCGACCGGCCCAGCGCATCACGGCCCAGCACCACGTCCCTCAGAGCGGGGCGAGGTCGCGGCGGCGGAGCGGCATAAGCAGGCATCCCACGCCGACCGGGACGGCGGTCTGCAGCGCAGCACAGCGTCGCCGTACTCGGCGCCCGTCTGCTGCTCGCTTCGGGATTGGTCGGCGCTGCGCGTTGCTCGCCGAGGTCGGCGCCCTCTTGAGTTGCCTGACGCTACTGAGGTGTGGGCGGCCGGGTCGTGTTGGCGGCCTTGCCCACGCGGGCCTCTACGCACTCCCGTTCGCCGTCGGCCGACGCGGGCCGGAAGCAGGCCCGGACGGTGCTGCCGTTGTGGGCCTCGGTCATCTCGGTGTAGACGTAGGATTCCGCGTCGGTACTGCTCTCGATGCGGATGTCGCGACTCGGGCCGCCCGCCGTGACCTCCACACGGTCGCCGATCCGGGCTCCCCATACCCGGGCCCAGCTCGCACCGCACTTCTCGCTGTAGCGCAACTCGACATGGGCTCCGGTGGCGGTGCGGTACGTAGTGAGGGTGTCGGGGCCGATGCCGCAGACCATGCGCATCGGGTCCCGGCCCTCGCAGTCGGCTCCACGGCATTGGGGAGCGAGGGAGTACGGGGCGGAGGCCGACGGCGGTTCGTCCTTCGGGGCCTCCGGGTCCGGCAGGAGGAAGAGCAGCAATGCCACACCAACGACGATGACGGCATACGCCGACGCCAGCACCACCGTGAGCCTGCGGCCGCGCGGCCGTCTGGCTTCGGGCGGTTCCTGCGGCTGTGGCTGCGGCTCCTCGGCGGCAGGGGCGGGGACCGCCGCGCGTCCGCTCCAGTCCGACTCGGCGATCTCCCACAGGGCCAACAGCCGCCCGTCCGGTTCGTTCGCGATCCGGCACAGCGCCTGTACGGCCTGACGAGGGGGCAGGCTCTTGCCGTTGAGGTAGCGCTCCCATGAGGACTTGCTGTACGCCGTGCGTTCCGACAGCGCCGCCAGGCTCAGACCCGTACGGGCCCGCAACTCCCGCAGCTCCGCGGTCAGCCGGGTGAGTTCCGCAGTCACTTCGGCGCCGCCTCCCGTAGGGCTTTCCAGGTGTGCGGGCCGATGACTCCGTCCACGACCAGCCCGTCGCGTTTCTGGATGCGCTCGACCGCGCGCTGCGTCCGCGGGCCGAAGACGCCGTCGATCTCCCCCGCCGAGATACCCGCACGGCTCAGCAGACACTGCGCCTCGGCGACTTCCGGCCCCACGTGGGTGTACGCCAGGATGCTGTCGGTGGTGCGGCTGAGGCCCGCGTACCAGCGGCCGTCGCTCTGCTCCAGTCGGCAGGTATAGATGACCGGCACCAAGGACTCCGTCACGATGGCCGGGGTCGCCCGGACCGCAGCGGCGCGCGCGTCCGCGAGCTTGGAGCGGGCGTCGGCGAGCTGCACGGCCAGCAGGATGGCCGCGGAGACGGACAGCACCAGGGCCGCCGCTCCCGCCGCGACCAGCGCGCGCGGATATCGTTCGTACTGCTGCTGCTCCGGGGGCGTGGGTACCGGCGTCGCCGGGACGATTGCCGGGGAATCGGTGTCGACCACACGCCCCTCCGCCCAGCGTTCGGCGGCGATCTCGTGCAACACCAGCAGCCGGGTCGGATCGTCACCGCCGATGCGAGTCATCGCCTCGACGGCCTCCCGAGGCGGCAGTGTGCTGCCGTTCAGATACCGCTGCCACGACCTCGCGCTGTACCCGGTCTTCGCTGCCAGTTGACGCGTGCTCAGTCCGCTGCGGTCCTTCAGTCTGCGCATGCGCACGATCAACTGGTGGACGTGTGGATGCAGCTCAGTGGACAACTCTTTCCAACGCGACATGTCTCCCCCGCTCGCGTCAGGGACTGAAAGTCCGGCCCCGGTCCCGGCCTCATTCTGCATCATCAGAGCGCACACGGAACTGCGCCCCGTCCTGGCGCAGAATCGGCCACCCTCGCTCGCGGTCGTCCCGCGGTGCCGACTCGGCGGACGACGTCCCAGCAGGTCAGCGCCTGGGACGTCCCGGGACGACGCCACTTCCACGTCAACTGTGGCCAGACATCGCACCGAACCCGCAGTCTCGTGGCGGAGCCGGCCGGTGCGGTCGGCCCAGAACATCGCACATCAACGGAGGAACCTCATGCGAGCTCTCACCAAGGCAGTTGTCGGCGTCACCGCTGCCGCCGGGATCGCCGCCGGCGGGCTGGCTACCGCGGGCACGGCCATGGCAGCTCCCGCGCCTGCCCAGCAGCAGACAGCGAGCATCGAGGTCGCGCCGCTCGCGGTGAACAACCTGGGTCTGACCCAGGCGCAGGCCAAGAACGTCCAGCGCTGGCTGGCGACGCACTGCGACTACAACGGTGCGATCGACGGGTACCTCGGCACCAGCAGCTGGAAGGCGTTCCAGCGCTGCCTGGACAAGCACCATGGCTACAACGACGAGATCGACGGCATCGTCGGCCCCAACACGATCAAGGCGCTGCAGCGCCTGCTGCAGAAGAACGGCTACTACAACGGCGCCATCGACGGTATCGCCGGCAGCGGGACCGAGGCCGCGTTCAAGCTGTGGGCCACCAAGGTCTGACGAACCAGCCGTCCCACGAACCCACCGCCAGGCGATTCTCCACCTGCTCGGGCGTCTCAGCGGATCAGCCAGGAGCGAGCAGAGATCTGATGCCTGCCGATACCCGCCCGGGCCAGTCGTCAGCCGTATCGTTGCCGGCTGTCGGCCATCTCCCGGGGTTCGGACCGGCTTTGGGTCGCCCAAGAAGGCAACCTTCCTGTCGCCGGCGGGTGGGTCGTAGGCGGCCCCGGGCATCGCGGCCCATGACGGGCCGCTTCCAAAGCCGATCAACCTGGCCTGCTCTGCCCGCTCTCAAGGAGATCGCTCTGAGGAAGAACACCTTGCGGTGGCTGATACCGGCCATCGTTTCCGTGCTGGCCGTGCCTTTGTCGGGCGGCTGCGCCATCGACAAGGGCACGGCGCTCGCCGCGGATTTCGAGGAAGACTGGGCCGGCACGGCGAACGTGGCGAGAATCCACACCACCAAGAACAACACGCTGCCCTTCAGCGGGACGGCGACCGGGGTGCTGGTCCTTGAGGAGGACACGCCGGCCGACGTCGTGTCCGAACGGACGAACGAGTTGAGGGGTTACGTTGCCCGTCACGCCAACGTCACCGGCCGGATCACGGCGGACGGCATCACGTTCACCGTCGTAGCCGACGAGGAACGCACCCGCGAAGTGCTCACGCTTTGGCAGTCGTTGGCTGCGGATGATCAGGTGGTGAACGGCGACGTCGACGACGTGTCCCGGAAGGAGACCGACGGCTGGCGGGCCAAAGTCACCGCAGTCGATGCCACCGGCGCAATGGCGGTGTTCAACGACATGGTCTCCGACGGCGGCCGGCACGGGCCTCTCCCGGGCACTTCGTCATTGAAGGTCGGCACGGGGCGAGGCATGGAACCGGGGCTCTCCATCGGGACCGGCATCGACGGCAGCCTCCCGACCGAAGCAATCGCAGCGTACGAGGCGGTGGTCGCTCAGTACCCGGTCGTGAGCGCGGGCCTTCAACATGACCGTGTGAGCATCGTCGTGGCGAAGGGCGTGGACCAGGTCCGTGCGGGTGAACTCGCCAGGAGGGCGGCGCCGAACCTCGGCGCCGCCGTCAAGGTCAGGAGCGACGGCGGTGCCTGATCGCAGGCCGTACGAACCTGACGTTCCGTCTTCCTCCGATCTCGGTCCACACGCCAACGGCTCGCCGGCGCTCGCTGCGCGCCGGCCCGGTCGGTCGGCCCGGGCAGCACGCATGGATGGCTGCGGGCATTGCCGCGTCACTCGCCTTGGGCCGCCCCTTGCCCTTGCTACCGACCGTTGGACACAGACACACAAGAAGGAGCCCATCGGGTGACCAGTACTCTGGCCCTGCGAGCGCTGCGGCGGCTGAGGGCGACTCCTGGCGGGCAGCTCGACTGCCGGATCGACTTCTCCGACGGACCGGGTGCCTCGCGGCCGGTCGCCTACGTGGAACGCGACTTGCCGCCGGGCGGCGTGCCCGCCTACCTCACGGCACGTGAGAGCGGCGCCCGCGCCTTCGTCCTGTGGACGGATGAGCACCGACAGGCGCGGGTTGCCACCCTCGTCACCCTCACCGGAGGTCGACAGGCACTGTTCGAGGTACTCGGCCCGCGGGGAGAGCCACTCGGCAGAATCAGGCGCGACGGGGCGTTCAGCCGGGGCATACGCACACGCTGGACGGTGAGCCGCCCCGGCGCCCCCGACGCCGTGGGATACAAGGGCCGGCTCTTCTGGTGGTGCGTGTGGTGGCTCTGCACGCCACTACTGCCTTTCGTCCTCATCGCCCCGCTGCTGGGCGGCGGCATCGGCGGCGATTTCCCACGCGGGCCCCGCCGCATCAAGTGGCGCGCCGCCGGGCAGGTACCGCTGGAGTTCAGGTCGTCCGGCGACACGGTGCATTTGAACGCAGCCGACCTGGACTGGCGACTCGGTGCCGCTCTCGTAGCCCTGATCCCCTCGTTCGACAGCTGGATCGGGAATCCCTGGGACAGCAGGAAGGACTGACGTACATGGGCTGACGTGCCCGTGGCAGCGGCGGAGACGCGGATGAGGCTTCGTAGGGAGCGTGAGCGGGATCTCAGCTCCCGGGCTGGGGCACCAGGATGGCCATTCGCTTGCTTATGGAGGCCATCAAGGCCCTCCGCATCACAGCGATCAAAGCAGGGCGTGATGGGCCTCGTCACGACCGAGGGGCCGGGTGCTCTTCGGTACGGGATCATAGAGGTCCCAGCACTTCTCGGGGCCCGGCTGCAAGCTCAAGGGTTTCGAGCACAGTGAGCAGTTGCCGCTCCTCGTAGCGGAAGTGACTCTCCATGACTGCGGCGATGCCTTCGAGGTGGTGGTCAAGCTCCTCGGGCGGCGCGGCCCGGTCGACCGCAGCACGGAGGCTGCCGAGCAGGTGGGCAATCATCGAGTGATCCTGCTCGAGCAAGCGCAGCACCGGTCTGAGCTCCGGATGCGCAGCTGCGATGGCCGGAAACAGGGTGCGGTCCTCGCCCTGATGGTGGCCGTCGAGAGCCGCGCAGAAGCCATGGCAGTACAGCAGCAGTTCACGAGTGGCCGCCTCGCCGGGGGTGCCGTCGGCGAGGGAGGCGCGGGTCACGGACAGCGCTTCCCTGAGTTGGCTGTGAACCCGACGGAGTTCTTGGCTCCAGGCTATGAGCCTGGTCGTCTCGCGCTCAGTCACGCGAGAGCGAAGGGTGCGACAAATGCATCGTCGGCCTCCTTCGATCCGGCGCCTCCATGCCTGACACGGTCTGCCACCGGCACGCGACGCTTCCCACACACTACCGCGCCTTGTTGTCCCGTCGACACCACCGCCGTCCCACGGTGCGAGCGTGACCTGCTTGACGCCTGACTAGCGCCGTAGCGAGCTGCGGGAGCTGCGCCATTCCTTCTGCACCGGCAGCCATCACCTGCCCAGACCTTTCCGTCCGTCCGTCCGTCCGTCCGTCCGTCCAGTTCAGATGTCAGTCGTCTTCCAAGGCAGACGGCCCGGTGTGGGCGAGATCGAGGACGTACCGCTCGGGGGTGGGACATGCCGCCCAGGCTTGGGCGATGCTTTCGAGAGTCCAGTCGTCGTCGATCCGCTGCAGGATCTGCGCGTGGTAGTCGCCGGCGGCTTGGCGTCCAATCCACCAGGCGGTGCCTTGGTAGACGCCTGGATGGGGCAGGGTCATCTCTCCAGCAGGGCCGAGGGTGAGCTGGTTGACGACGAGGATGCCGGTTCCCGAGTCGATAGCGACGGATGTGTGACCTTCCGCATCGGCAGCCGGCGCAGGCGGGGTGGTGTCCCACAGACGGATGGTGATGTGAACGTGGATGTCCGGTTGCAAGGTGTGCAGGTAGAGGTGGTAACCGTTCCCGGCCACCACCCGGTGCCGGGATGCCTCGATGGCCTGCTCGTCCCCGAGGTAGGCATCTGCGTCGTAAACCTCCACGATGCGGTGGCAGGGGCGGGCGGAGACGCTGTACTCGGCGATGGGCTGCATGACGGCAAGCTCCTCGGGTCAAGGGCGCTTCATGCTGCCCAGGCGGTTGGCGTCGCCGGTATGGTCGCCGACCCTCTACGGGGAAACCCGGTCGCCGTCGCACTCCACGTCTCCCGGCATCGGGGATGGCGGGACAGCTACGAGAAGCTGATCAGTGTCCAGTACGTGGAGCCGGCACGTGGCTGGGGAGTGCGGGCCGATTCCCGGGGCTCATGACGGCGCCTCCGGGCACTGTACGCGGATGGCAAGAGGAACTGGAAGTGAGGAAGAAGCGCACACCTCTTCCCCGGTTCCTAGCACTCGGCAACACCCTCGGCGCCAAAGGTTGCGACGTAGGTGTAGCCACCGGCGGCGACGAAGCCACCGACGCTTCCGGTGATTGCCCCGAAGATTCCGGCCGCACTGCGGCCGAGCCGTAGTTGATTGCCGCGGCCCTGCGATTTGCTCAGCTTCACGTAGCCGTACCAGCCGAGGGCGACGCCTCGCTTCACCCTCGTGGGCCCCGGCTTACGTGTAGCCCTGCGCGGCCGGATTGAAGTAGTGCGTCGCCCCGGCCATCGGTGCTGACGACCGACGCAGAGCACTCACGCTGCGCGGCCGGCCGTCGGCGCCACGGCAGGCCAAAGTGATTCCAGCGAGCACAAATTCACAAGTCGACTTAGAGGTCGTCTCGTTTGGTTCTCCAGGCAACTTGGTGGGTGCCTGCGACTGTCGTGGCGGCAGGGTTACATGCCGCCGTCTGGCCCGCTCCACGGCTCTTGCCGTTCGTCGGTGGTCATCGGAAGACGGCGCAGCTGTACCGGGCCGGGGTAGAAGGCGGAGGTGTTGGGGCCGGCCATGTCTTCGCCGATGAGATAGCGGTAGAGCCATTCGGCGAAGCTCATGTCGTACCGTGCCCAGCCGCCTTCGCCGTCTTCGGCCAGGAGCCAAGGGGCCGTGGCGTTCGCAGCGACGAGGAAGATCGTCTCGCCTCGGTCTGTGCCCGCGATCGGCCACAGTCCGTCGCGGGTGCCGAAGCTCAACTCCGTGAGTCCGAACAGCAGCCGAGGGTCCTCGTCCGGGTCGAGGCCGTCCCAGGACACCTCGGACCAGGCACGGACCGTGTCCCGTATGTCCTGGCCCAGATTCCAGCGTTCGGTCGATGGGTGGTGCAGGTACAGGTGGCCGTTGAGCTGGATGGGAGCGTATGCGTCCACGAGGGTCTGGTAGTCGGTCGGCAGCCGGATGTCGAGTTCTGCGTGGAGCTGGTCCCAGGCGGCGGGGTCCGCGTAGCGGTTCTGGGCAGGGCCGAGCATCGCCATGGCGGCGGCCAGGTAGTCGGTCATGGCGTTCCTCGCTGGTGTGTGCCGTCTGTTGCAGCAGGTAGGCCCCTCGATTGGGGGCATTCGATTACGGGATGGATCATCCCAGCTCGAAGGGCTCGCCTGTCATGTCGCCGTGCAGCTTGGCCGGTCGCCGGCGGCGCGGCCCGCGGCGGGACCGGATGGGCGGGATGCCCCGCCGGAGAGGCTCCAGACCCTGGCTGTCGTGGGTGTTCGCAGCCGAGATCCCGATGGAGAGGGGCAGACCGGTCCGCTCCGTGATCAAGTGGATCGTTGATCCCTTCTTGCCGCGATCTACAGGATTCGGACCCGTCAGGTCCCCCCTTTGAGGGCCCGCATGTTCACCCAGTCGATCGCACACCGCGACCAGTCCAGTCCGCCGCGTGCGCCGAGTTCGTCAAGGACCAGACGATGGAGCTCGCCCCATACTCGGGCCTGACTCCACTCGGTGAAGCGGCGGTGCGCGGTCGGTCCGGACGGGCCGAAGCCCGGCGGCAGTTGCCGCCACCTGCAGCCGGTAGTGGCCACGAACACGATGGCAGCCAGCACCTGCAGGTCCCGATACCGGCGCCGTCCCCCTCCCTGCGGCCGCACCGGCGCCGCCGGAACCACCCGCTGGAACAACTCCCACAACCCATCTGGAACCAGACGCTCCACCATCGCCATCACGACAGTCAGCTTAGTGATCAGGCCAGTTGAGGCGATGTCTTAGAGGTTGCCTCATCGGGTGCCAGTCAGGTCCCTGGACACGAGTCGGGCGAGCTTGTGCAACCGCTGGTAGTACCGGGCTCCTGCAGGATCGTCGATCTCGGGAGTGACTTGATCCAGGTCCTCGAGGCAGCTCTGCAGGATGCGGCTGTTCTCCAAGTCGAGAGTGCCGTCGCTGTCCAGCCACGCAACAACGCAGCCAGCGGTGTACAAGTCAAGCAACCACAAGTCTGCGTCTCCGCCCTTGGTACCCCGTAGGCTGGCGGGAAAGGGCGCATTTCGGTGTTCATTCCAGAGACGAACTGCGTGCGTCCTCTGTTCAGATGATTCGCTCACCTGCACCATGTTGCCGCAGGCGCTGCGCCGAGCCGGCCTTCACGTCTTCAGGCGGCGGTAGCAGATGAGGCTGCAGGCCATAACCCTTGTCGGCGTGGAGCTTGGCGGGGCGGCGGCGGCACGGGCCTCGGCTAGATCGGATCGGCACGACATGGTTCCAAAACACTCTGCATTCCGGCCCCTTGAAAGAATGAAGAACAACTTCACCCTGGCCATCGTCTTCGGAGCGATGGGCATGTCACGGCCTGGGTGGTGGCCTTCCCTGGAGGCGGGCGTCGATGGCGCTACCCCAGCTGAATGATCCACAGTGCGGGCATCAGGGCAGGTGCCGGTCAGGAGGGGGCGGAGCCATCATCTCCGGCCTCCCGTTGACGCCGGTAGTGGCGGGCTGCTCGGGCGCGGTTTCCGCACGACGGTTTGCACCATTCCTGCCGCCCGTGGCTCTTGACGAAGTAGCGCACGCAGCGTGGCGCGGAGCAGGCACGCAGTTGCGTGTACTGCGGGCCACTCAGGAAGTCGATGGCGGCGCGGGCCAGGGCTGCCACAAGCCGAATCTTTGGATCGCTCTCCGCCGACAGTAGACGGGTCGTGGGGCCGCCGGCGTCCGGTAGCCAGTCCATCTGCGGGACGACCGTTTCACGGGCGGCAACCGTGTTGAGGTGGGCCAATGCCTGGTCGGCCGGCATCAGTTGACGGGCGTCCGCCGAGCTGGGGGCAGCGGGACTGACGGCACGCGCGAACAGGGCCCGGACAGCCCGCCTTAGTTCGATGACCTCAACCCTGAGGTCATCGTCCGCTGCCATCTCCCCGGCCGGGACCCGACCGGTCAGCAGGTCGGCCTGCGCGTGAATCCAGCGGGTTGCTCCGTGTGCTGTGGCGAGGTCGTCGGTGACGCCACCGTCCCCATCGTGGCGGATCGTGCTCGCCAGTTCCAGTGCCAGCCAGCGCTCCATCAGCGTCTCTCTTCCCACCTTGTCGTCGACCACTTGATCACATTCCCACGCACAGCCTAGAGTCTCTAACGGAAAAATGAGAACTTCCATTAGACAATGAGGTGGGTGACGGTTCCGCCTCGTGTGAACCGGCGGCCGGCAGCCGCCACGGGAGGGGACAGAGAATGACGGTGCTGCTTGCCCAGATCAGTGACCTGCACCTGGACGGCAGCGAGAGGGCCGCGCGGCGCGCCAGACGAGTCATGGACTACCTGCGGGCCCTGCCACGTCCGGTCGATGCACTACTGGTCACCGGGGACATCGCCGATCACGGCGAGGAAGCCGAATACGAGGAAGCGGCCCGTATTCTGACGGCCTCCTTCCCGGTGCTCACCTGCCCCGGCAACCACGACGCGCGTCCGGCCTACCGCAAGGCCCTGCTCGGAGAGGCACCCGACCAGGGCCCGGTCAACCGGCTCCACCACATCGCCGGGACCGCCATCCTGATGTGCGACTCCACCATCCCCGGCCGCGACGAGGGGCGTCTCGACAACGAGACGCTCGACTGGATCGACACCCAACTCACCGGGCTACCGCAAGACACCCCGGCGCTGATCGCTTTCCACCAGCCCCCGGTCGAACTGCACCATCCCCTGCCCGACTCCGGAATGCTCGAACAGCCCGGGGAACTGGCCGCCCTTCTGGAGGCACACCCGCAGGTTGTGGCCGTCCTGACCGGACATGCCCACACTGCAGCCGCCTCGACCTTCGCCGTCCGCCCCCTGATCGTCGGGCCGGCCGTAACCTGGACCCTGCGCATGCCTTGGGAAGGCGACCGCCCCGCGGACCGCGACCAACCGCCCGGCCTCGCCTTCCACATCCTGGGCAACGACCAGCGCCTGACCACCCATTACCGCGTCGTGCTCTGACCCCGCCTGCCCGCCCCCAGAGACATCATGTCCGCACCTGAGCCATCCTCGGGATCATGGCGGCGGCCCTTCCCCTGGTCGACACGCCCGGCGCCGTCCCGACCCTTCCGGTCCAGCACGCGACCGACAACGGCCGCCGCCAGGCCACTTCCGCCAGCCTCGGCACAGGCGTCGGCCTTTACATTCACGCCATCTTCGGCATGCCGTGACCGCGTCGAAGGATCCACCGACTGCGGCATGTGCGTGCGCAAGTCCGCCCACATCGACATCGACATCGACACCGGCACCGGCGATCACGTGTCAGGCGTCTGAGGGACCAGCGCGATCGCCACAAGCCCCACGGGCATGCCCGCTCCAATTACCCACGCAATGGTGCACCCCCCCCCGCTCCGTTCCGACCGCACGATGCCCACGTTGTCGCTGGGCGCAGGAGTACTGACCATGCCGGTCCAGCAGTGTGGAGATTTCCTGGCAGGTCAAGGTGAGGTACGGGGCCAACCGGGCGTCGCTGGCCATCGGGTGCCCCGTCACCTGACCGCCCACCCCGGCAATCGTTGCCGGTCGTACCTCTCCAGGACTTGTCCGGGCGATCAAGCGTTCAGCAGTCATCGGGTTCAGCAGAGTCGGCTGCTGCTGATACGCACGACGTCGCGTGTCAGGGTGGCCGTCATGGATTGGCAGTCTGAGAGCCCGGAACTCTGGGCGTTCCTGGAGTCACTGCACCGCGGCGAGATCCTTTCCGGCACCGTCGCGGCGATAGAACGGTTCGGGGTCTTCGTGGCCCTGGACGAGGGTCCCGGCCATCCGGCACTGCCTGGCGTCGGGTTCATCACCATTCCCAAGCTGTCCTGGCGGCGCATCGACGCTCCCACCGATGTCGTCGAGATCGGTCAGCGTGTCTCTTGCGAGTTCCTCCAGTTCGACACGTACAACGCAGAGGCCAGGCTGTCCTTGCGCGCCCTTGAGCCCGACCCCTTCCAGGACTTCGCCGACCGCACTGTGGTGGGCCAGGAACTGCATGGGACGGTCGTCAGGGTTTTCCCCGCCGGCGTCTTCGTCGACCTTGAGGACGGGGTCGTGGGGCTGGTTCCTTTCCGAGAAGTGCACGGCCGGCCTGCGGCCGGTCCGCCGGAGAACCTCGAAGCCGGCGAGCAGATCGGCGTCGTCGTCACGGACATCGAGCGGCCGCATCGGCGGGTGTTCCTGTCCAGGACAGGGGACGCTCGGCGTGCGGGCGTGGTGCCGCCCAAGTGACTGCTCCAGTTCTGGGTCGCTGATGCGGACATGGGGCGGGGTGACCCGACTGGTGCCGAGTGGGAGTGCCTGCAACCGTTCCTGCCGGTCAGCAACGGGCGTTGTGGTCGGTCTCGGCCTCACTGAAAGCATGCCCGAGCGGGGTCGCGGTGGCGGTGCCCGGTTCGGGCAGGCGCACGCCTGGCTGGTAGTCGAAAGTTCTCGTGGTGCGTGTTGATGGCGTCGACGAGCTCGGGGCGCGTCCCCTGGCAATTCACTGAGTGGCGCGGGCACGGTCAGCACCGGCGATGCCACCACGCCAGCTCCGGATCTGCCATGGGCTCGTGGTGTGTTCGTCGAAGTAACACCTCGTCCAGGCACTCGACCTGCACCCTCAGTTCGGCAGCAGCCCTCGGCGGCAGCATGAACAGAGCCTCTTGCAGCTTGTCCCGCGCCCAGCCCTCGCCACAGCACGGGCAAGTGAACTCGGCCTCCCGCAGCCTCCACCGACGCTCGGTGCCGTGGAGGCGGACCGACCACACACTCAGCGCGACAGAAACGATCCCTGGCGCCAATCGGCCCCGCTCGAGTACGCGAACGGCTGCGTTCGCCGCCCCCGACAGGCCAGGAACATCGCGATAGCGCACCCAGGGTCTTCCTGGACCACGTTGATGCGGGCGAAGTGAAGCAGGCGTTCTACGAGGCACGGCCCCTTCGAGTATCAATCATGAACGTCATCCTCCCACAGCCAAGATCGGCCGGACAGAAGCTAGATGAAGATGCCCGTCAGGACCATGGCGACGCCGAGCGTGAGAGCGATGATCGTGCTCCGCCACAGCCATCTCGGCATGCTCTCGTGGTGCAGACGTGAGCGGACTACGTCCTCCTTGACGCCGACCTCAAAGCGGTCCGGGAACTGACTGTGCCGGACGATCGGACAAGTGACGCCTACCGTCATTTCAGGGGTGAGGCGCACATACCTCTTCTCCCGGACAGTGTTACCACCCGGCATCTCGAGCTCGAGCACGGCTTCGGCGCGGGTGTCGTCGTCGAATGGCCTCAGAGACACGATGAGCGCCTCGGCCGCTCTGCCGGCGTCCTCCAAGCTCTGGAGCCTCCGGGCTTTGGCGCGTTCACTGGGCACGGTGGATATGTACATGTAGGCGAGATAGAGGCAGACGCCGCCGAGGAGAACGAGGACGGCTTTGACGATCAGCATGCGCTGGCCAGTATGTCAGGGCGCAACGCTGACGAACCCTCCTGGCGATCACCCTTCCGGGAGGCCGACGCTGCCTGCCACCTCCGACCTGGCGCTGGTGACCTGGGCGCCACCTCGGCGAACCTTCCCGGTCAGTGCACTAGACCATGGTGAGAAGGTGATCCGCAGGGCCGTAGTCGATCTTCCAGTCGGCGTAGATCCCGCAGAGTCCGTCCTTGATGCACTGCAGGCCCACGGTCACCCAGCGGACCGGACCGTCGTCGCCGAGTGAGAACGCGACCGCGGCCTCGAACTCCTCGCTCCCGCAGGGGCAGCCGGCCGCACCGGGCTCCTCGTCCTGCCAGGACTCCTCGTCCCAGTACTCCTCGCTGTCGGCAATGAATGCACGGCTACCGCAGCCGGAACACTCCCGTTCCGCGCCGGACTCGTTGACCAGCACGAAGAACACGCGGCCGCCGCACCCCTCGCAGACGGAAGGCGCGATCTTCACCGGGCGGCCGTCGACCGCATCCCGCAGGGACGCCGCGAGCTCCGCGGGGACACTCTCGCCAACCTGATCATCAGCGTGCACGGGCACATCGTTCCCGACGCCCCGAACCCACACCCGACCAGCTTGACCACAGACATTAGCGAGACTCCGCCACTAATGATCTTGAAGTTCTCTGGCGCATCGCGCGGCCATACCTTGGCACTTCCCAGAACCCTTTCAGTGTGCACTCCTGTACGTCGACAGGATCTCGCTCGCCTCTTGAACATGGAGAGGGCGAGGAACGATCCCTCAGCTACGCGTTGCATGATGACCGGCATGAACACGGAAACATGCGACCCGACCGAGCTGGCCGCTCTCCGCGAGATCTTCGCGTCTCGCCCCGAGGCGGCGCCGCCGGCCGGCTGGGAGGCGGTGCGGTCCTTCGAGGCGGAGCACGGCATCGTGCTCCCGGAGCCGTACCGCACGTTCGTGGCGGAGATCTGCGACGGACTGCGCGCCGGGCCGCCCTACTACGGTCTGCTGCCCCTCGCTCAAACGCCCCCGGACTGGGGCTCGGACCGCCCTGAACGCCTGCTTGCCGAGCCCTTCCCGCTCACGGCGGCGTGGCTGTGGGAGGCGGACGGCGACGAGGAAGCGCTGTCGGTGCAGGAGTTCGAGGCCCGGACGGACCCGGTGTTCGACCACGGCTCGCTACTGCTGGGCACCGACGGCTGCGGCATGTACTGGCACTTGATCGTCATCGGCCCCCAGCGTGGTCACATCTGGCAGATCGCCGGCGAGGGCGCGATGCCCTTCGGCCCTCAGTCACCCGACGCCCTGATGCCCGGCATCCCCGGCTTCACAGGCTGGGCGACCCACTGGGCCCAGGGCCGCACGTGGTTCGCGGACGCCTAGGCTGTGTTGAGAAGTGGGTGACCTGCCGGGTTGGCCGTCCGGGCCAGTGGCGGGCGGCCAACCAGATGGTGAGGTCGAGGGCGATGGCATCGATGCTGGTCGCCGTGGTGATCTCGTGCTCGTTGCGGGTGGCGTCGCGGCGGACGATCTCGTAGCCGCCTTCGTCCAGGACGGCCACTGTGGCGAACCAGACGGGGTCGTCCTCGTCGGGCTGGACGACCACGAAAGTGTTGTCGGAGTCGTTGAGATCGCTGATCATCATGAACAACGCGTCTTCGGAAGGGTCGTCGATGCGGTCGCCGTTCTCGCTGCCGGCGCCGTAGCTCTGAGCCCCCATCATTGCCTCTCCCTCACCCCGTTCACCCTGGTCGCGGGCAGCATGGCATGTGGAGCCGACAGCTCGGGCCGGTCATAGCCATTCCTGTCTTCCGGCGCCGTTTGCGGTTGGCGGCCTTGTCGGCACGCTCCGGGATCGTGCAGCGGATTCCCCGTTTCCACAGGAAGACCCGGTTGGCTCGGGAGGAGTACGCCTTTGTCGCCTCGCACTGGCAGTGGACGGACACACCCGGCCGGCCGGGTCCAGTGCGGGGGAACTCGTATGCCCTCTTTCCAGTACGGCGGCGAACTGAGGGCCGCCGCCAAGCTGACCTGCGGTGATCAGCAAGGACGGCGGCCGTTGGCCTTGCTCGCAGGCCAGACGGATCTTGGTGGTGAAGCCTCCTTGGGAGCGGCCCAGGCCGTGGTCATCGGGCTCGGTGCGGGTTCCGTGCGGCGGTCCCCTATGGGCCCGTCCGTCGCTGCGGGCGCCCGCAGCGTGCTTATGGGTCCGGCAGATCGCGGAGTCGACGTCGGCCTCCCATGTGATCAGTCCTGCCGTTTCCCCCGGGCCTGAAGTCCTGTCAGCAACGCGGTCCGAGTGCCATCGCGTTTCCAGCGCCGGAAGAGCCATTAGACCGTCTGCCACGGCCCGTACCCCTGCGGCACATCCCGCCGCGGAGCGCCCGTCCGCACCCGCCACCGCATCCCGTCGATCAGCCTTCGTCGGCCGAGCGCCGGCCGCCCTGACACCGCGACCGGCAGCAACGGCTCCAGTAACGTCCACTGTCCGTAAGAAAGGTCCTCTCGCCCCACACCGAGATCATCACGATGCGAGATTGGGCAGGAGCCGACATCAAAACATGGCCTAGTACCAAGGGCGGGCTTCGTGCGTGGGCAGCGGACGTAGTTTCGACCAGCGTTCGAGCAGGCGGTCGGCCAGGGCGGAGCTGAGGCGGCCGACGGCGTGCAGGTGATCGTGGTCGCGGGTCATGTCGGCGACCACGCCCAGGCGGTGGACAAGCCGCTCACGGGCGGAGACGTAGCCCCACTTGAAGTCCTCGGCGGATACCCGGGCGAGCTGGTCGACCATCCCGCGGTGGGCTCGCTCGACGAGCGCGTCGCCCTGGATCAGCCAGCCTGCACACGCGTCGGCGAGGTCACCCGGCACGTCCTTCCCAGTGAGGCCGCGCCAGGTGGTCCGGTAGACGTCCTCAACCTCCGTGAGCGGGGCCGCGGTGACCGACATGGCACACCAGCAGGTGGGGAAGCCGATTCGGAAATAGGCGAGTTCGATCAGGCCGTTGCCGAGCGAGGCCCGCTCGAAGTCGACGAAGCGGACGCCGTCGGCGGTGCGCAGATCATTGCCGGGGCAGGGGTCGCCGTGCAGCAGCGCATGGTGCGGGGTGGGGTCCAACCGCTCCAGGAGACCGGCGAGTTCATCGGGAACCGTGAACGGTATCGGCACGTCGAGCGCCCTGGCCAGGGTGAGGAACGACTCCGCGTCGGTGGCCGTGGGCCCGGACCAGACCGGTAGTGCGTCCGCGTCGGCGGGCCCGGTCAGGGCGTGCAGCCGGGCGAGAGACTCGGCGTAGCCCGGCATCCAGTCGTCCGTCTTGCCGAGGTCGTCCACGTGCTCGAGGACCATCACCCGCGAGGGCAGGTCCGTGGCGAGCACCGCGGGGGCCACGGCGGGCCCGGAGGCCCGCCCCGCCAGGCGCAGCCCGGCGACCTCCCACGCGAAGCGCGTTTTCGCGTCGGCGCCCGTGTCCCCGCCGTCGGTGATTTGCTTGACGATCACCAGCCGTCGGTCGGCCAGCCGCACCCGCCACACCCGTGACCGCGGACTGCTGTCCAGGAGTTTGGCCTGCTTGGGCGTGCCCACTTTGCAGAGCAGGGCCTCATTGAACGGAACACGGCTCAGCATGCCGACGAGCGTAGCCTCAGCTTCGCACGCGCGAGAGAGCGAGCGTCTGGCCCCGCCGGAGTTCTGCTATGGCCGGTTCTAGAAGTAGCGTCGTCCGCCCGAAGGGTGGGGTGGGCAGGGTTTCAAAACGCGCCCTGGGGCCTGTTCGATTCGCGCGTCACCGTGCACCGCAGCTCCTGAGGGAGGCGGGCGGGTCGCCCCCTCACAGAGCAACAGCACCCGCTCCCCCATCGACAGCGCCCGGGTGCGGCGACTGTCGATAGAGCCGTGCGAGTGACGACCCTCGGCGAAAGCATGCGCTCGAGCCGCTGGCTTCTGCAGCCTGCTGTCGCCCCTGCGACGCGGCACCGACGCGGCGTTGTCAGTACCGCGTGCTGGAATACTCCTCGCCGCTAGAAACGTGATCTCAAAGGGGAAGAGGGCGATGTCCGGTACCTCTACGGCTCCGGCCGAACTGCGTCGCCTGATGGTCGAGTTGCTCGGCAAAGGCGGCGGCCTGACGAGCGAGGGTGTGGCGAGCGAGGGCGAGGCGATCGCGGCGGGCGAGCTCGACGACAGCCTGGCCGTCGCGCGGGTCCGGTCGACGCGCCCCGCCCGGAGCCTGGCCCGAGACTTCGGCGGCAGCCTGCTGCCGACGAGCGCCGCCACCATGCTGCTGAGTGAACTGACGGAGCGCCACCTCGCCGGGTCCGCAGCGCGCTGGCGCCGACTCCACGACGCCCTCGCCACTTCACCTCACACACTGCCGGAGCTGCTTGCCGCGCTGCCTGAGCCGACCGATACGGCGGAGCGGCTCCCGCCGAGGTCGGTCTGCGACACCATGGCGCTGTTGCTGGAGCAGGCAGCACCCGCACACGCGGCGGCCGCTCTCACCGCGCTACCGGAGCGGACAGTGGAGACGATCCTCGCGGGCGGGTCGCTGCCTGGTCCGTCGCTGGCCTCCGCCGTCGTTCTCCACGGCGACAGCCGGGCGCGTGCCGCGCTGGCCCGGCATCCCCGGATCGACGCGAGGGTCCTCAAGCAGCTGGTCGCCGCGGACGACCCGGAGGTGAGCGCGGCCGTCTACCGCAACAACCGCTGCACGCCTTCCCTGCGTCGCACGGTCGTCCACGCCCACGCGGAGGGCCGCGTTGCCCTGGAGCACGGGCTCAGGGCGGAGCTGCTGACGTCCGCCGGAGCTGCATCGCCCAGCCGGACCGCGCCCCTGCTCGTCAGCGGGGATCCGCCCCTGGTCGCCCGGGCGCTGGCCTTCGGGGTACGCAAGGTGGCGCAGCGCCACGCCCTGCTGCGAGTCCTGGAGTGCCAGGGCGCTGATGCCGTGCGTGGGATGCTCGCCGACCCCGCCGTCGCGCCGCATGTGCACCCGGAGATCCTCGCCGAGGTCGCCGACGCACTCGAAGGACCCCAGACCACGGTTCAGCTGCATGCCGGGGGCGAGCCGTACGGAGACCCCACCGCGCTGCCGCGACTCCTCGGCGTCACCCGTGGTACCAGCACCCTGCGCGACCTTCTCAACGAGCCGTACACACACGACTTCCGCGCGCTGGCTGCGGCCAACCGGACAACCCCCTTCATGCCGAAAGCGGCGGAGCAGATGGTCCGCCACGAGGATGCCACGGACGCCGAGCGCGCCGAGTTCCGGCTGACCCTGCTCAATGATCGATGGCGGGCCGGGGGCCGTATCGCCGGGAACATCACCCCGCCGAGCCGCCGTCTGGCCGAGGAGCAGTTGGACGACGCGGCTGCCGACTGGGCCGTCGGCGTGGTTGAGGCAGGTCTGCTCGACCCCGTGGAACTGGTGACGACGGCCCGGCCGGCAGCCCGCGCCGTGGAAGCGCTCCGCGCCGTGGCAGACCAGAACCTGGACGTTGGCGCGACCAAAAACATGCTCGCCGCGCTGTACGACGACCATCTGGCAGCCCATCCGCATGGCGTGGAAACCCTGCTGCGTAACCTTCGCGAATATCCGGGCACGCTGAGCGCGGCCGTCCGGGAGGCCGGAGCAGAGGCGGAACGGGGCGACGTCGTCGCCCAGCCAGAGCCCAGCGGCACGGACATGGGCAACGGCGGGCACCGCGCCAGCGCCCAGCTGCCGGTAGCCAGCCCACCCGTAGACGTTCGACGCGGCGCCGGGCCCACCTCGGCGGCACTAGCCGACCCCGTCGGCCCGTCCGCCACCCCCGACTCGGTTTCGGACCACGAAGAACCCCTCGGCGAGGCGCCTGTGCCCGCGCCCGCGCCCGCGCCCGCAACGACCATCCCTGAGGAATGGGACCCAGCACCGGTAGGCGAACAGGCGCGTGCCGCTCTCGGCGCGATCGACCTGCTGCGATCGCTGGCCGCGCCCGGCACCGCCCCACTGCCGGACGATGCGAGGATCCTGCGCCGGCTCTCCGCCCATGCCGTGGGCGACGTGCCTGGCCGACGCCACCCCGACTGGCTGCGCGAAGCCTGTCTCGCGCAAGGACTGACCGACCTGGCGCACCGGTGCGCCGCCCCCACACGGGCGCAGGCCTTGGCCGGGATCGCGGAAACGCCCGAGGCCGGACCCCTCGCCCGCATCGCCGAACGGGCCTACCTGCACGGCATCTTGCAGGCCGACGACCTGCTGCACCACCTCCCGGCCGCCCACCTGCTGCTCCTGCCCCACGACTGGCGCGACCTGGCCTTTCCCACAGCCTGGAGGCGCTCCCTCGCCACGCTCCTGGAGCGCGAACTCGGAACGGACGCGGGCGCCTGGCTGCGGCTCGCCGCCGTCGCCCGGCGGTCGATGTCGGAGGCAAGCGGCGACAAGCTCGGTCGTCGCTCCACCCCCACCTGGCCCGAACTACTCAACCAGTCCCAGTGCGACCCCCAATCCGCCGCCGACACGCTGGAAGTGGCGCGCACGCCCGTCGGCAGTGCCTCGACGTTCGTCGCCACAGACCCACCCACCTCGCCTGAGTCGGCAGTTCGCCTGCTCGCCCGTGGTAACCATCTGTGGGCGTGGCCACTGGGAACGCTGCTGTGCGAGGCACCGCCCGACGCTCTGGCCGCGGTGATGTCCCGCATCGGCCCCGACGGGCCCTGGATGCTGGCCGCGTTCCTCCTTCGGTCCCGCCCAACCGAGCGCACCCCCTTCGAATATCTGCTCCACCATCGCGACCGAGCGGCCCTGACGGTGCTCTCGGAGCAGTCCCGATGGCTCGACGACGCCGCCACGCACCGACTCCTCGACCTGGCCGACCCGGAGGTGGACCTGGCCGTGCTGCGCAACAACATCGACACGGCGCAGCACCGGCGGGTCGCCGCCCGCCCCGACGCGCTGACCTCACGCCTCGCCGCCGACCTGCGCACCGATCCGCTCGCCGAACTCCCCGGCGGGCGCACACCATGGCTCGAGTCGGCCGAACCGACTCTCATCGAGCTCGTCTTCGACAGGGCCGGCAAACACCTCACCTTGGCCCAGCAGCTCGTCGGCAGCCTCAACCTCCTGCGCCACGGCGGGCCTCGGCGACTGTCCGCGCTGGTCGGAAGCCGACAGCTCGGCGCCACCGCCACACGCCTGTGCCAGAAGGCCCTGGCGACCGACGACCCGGACTCGGTCCTCGCGGCCCGCGCCGCGAAGGAACTGGCGCCCGACCGCCTCGCGAAACGACTGCGCAAGGCGCGCACGCACACGCAGACCCGCGACATCCTCGACGACACCCCAGGCACCCCCTCGTGGGAGGCACTCGAGGCCGAGCACGCCAAAGAACCCATCCCCGGCTGGGAACACGTCGTCCGCCACCCCACGGCTCCGCATTCCTTCAAAACCCGCAACGCCGCGCACCTCCACCGGCTGTCAACGCTCGACGCTCCCCTGGGACGCGAACTGACCCTGGCCCGCGCCCGGCACGGCATCGGCAGCTACTCCCGCGGCCCCGTGGACGCCCTGCTGGACCGTCTACTGAGGACGGGCCAACTGACCGGCAGGGACCTCGTCCATGACGCCGCCCCAGCAGCGGTCGTACTGAGTTACCTGGGCCGCACCCGCCGCCGCGCGGATGACCCGGCAGAGGTGCACGTCGCCCTGGAAGAGGTCTCCCGACTTGTGAACGAGAAGCTCGGAACCGACACCTACGCATGGCGGGGCGTCTACACCCGTCTCACCGATCCCGCCGCCGGCCAGGCCCCGGCCTTCAGCACATCCAACTTGCTCTCCCCACCCCTGAAGGCAGCCGCCCCGCTCCGACCCATCTGACCGTTGGCGACCGGGACTCGCTGACGCACGCATTCTCGACTCCAATGGGGTGCGACCAGCAAGGACGCAACACTCTCCCGTACTACAGTCCCCACTCGTGACCGATGCCGCCCACCGCACAGTTGCGGATGACGACACGCTCTTGGCGAGGCTGCACTCCCTCGCCTGGGGTGCGGAGGGGGCACTCGGTTGGCTGCTGCTTCCTGGTGAAGCCGCCGGCGTCGGCCTCGATGAGGATGTCGAGCTTGACCAGGCGTTCCCCCTAGGCACGCGTGCCTTCGGTTGTTGAGGGTCCAGTGGCTTTCCTGCGGCGTGATGGTGGGCCGGCGATCGCCGAGTCCACGCTGACCAGGCTCAGATCGGCCTGGCCCTGGGCGGCGGCCTCGGCGATCACTGCTTGCATCAGGCGCTGGAAGATGCCTGAGCCGCCCAGATCCGGAAGCGGTCGGACGCGCTCTGTCAGGGCCCGAACTCGGCCGACAGGTCACGCCCGGGGCTGCCAGTCCGGAGACCACCACATCGCCGCGTTGAAGTGTTTCCACAGGCCAGGGATGGGGCCGGCTGCGGTAATCGGGAGATGGGACTCGATCAGGGACCACTGCTCGTCGGTGAGATCGCCTCGCGCCATGACTGATGGGCTGCCAAGACCGGCCCCCGCGCGCAGGCGATCTACCGAACTTGTGATCCGGACTCCAGACAGGACCTGGTCGCGCGGAGTTCGGCCGCCCACACCGGCAGTGCGCGGTCTCCCGCGACTGCGCCCTGCCCCCGTCGCCGACACCGTCACCGTCACCCCAGGGCAGGGCGGGCTGCGATCCGCCCTGTGGCTTGTTCGTGAAGCCTCAGGTGTCAGTCGAAGCAGCCGGTTTTCGCCCCGTCCGTCTCGGAGCCGACCTCTACCTCGAATCCGGAGCCCGAATCGAACTCCGGCCCGGCGTCGTAGTCGTACTCAACCTTCAGGTTGCCGGGCGTGGTGAACTGCACGGTCAGCAGGAGGGCTTCGCCGTCCCCGCCTTTGGTGAAGCACAGTCCCGCCGTTGTTTCGGGGGTGTTTGGATCTGAGGTGTCGTGCTGCAGCTGCCAGCCGTCCGCCTCGGCGGTGGTCCGGTAGAAGTCCACGACCGCCTGCCGGGAGCCGGGGAACGCGTAGACGCGCGCAGCGTACAGCCAGGCGTCGCCGGTGTCGTCGATGCAGCGCGAGTCAACCGATTCGAGCCCCTCCGGGGCGGTCGCTCCTCCGGGGGTGGAGTTCAGGATCGGCTGAGAGCGCAGGTCCTTCAGCCGCGCCGCCGTGTCGTCACATGTGTTGAACGGGGACAGCGCCGAGCAGCCGGTCAGACCAGCGGTCATCAGGGCGGTGGCCAGGAGCAATGCGACGGGAAGGTCGAGCGGCCGGACGGGGCGCGTCGGCAGCGGCATGGGGTCTCCCGGAGGTCGTGGAGGGTCGGAGGCTGGGGGTGGCGGGTCCGGAGATGAATCAGGAGGAGCTCGGGGACCGGACGCCGCGAGGGTGCGAAGGAGGGAACCGGCCGGTGGTGGCACGCGGGTGCCGGGGCACGCCCTCGAAAGGGCCTGCCCCGGCACCATCGGCCAGGTCAGCGAGTCAGCGGACGCAAGAGTCCCATGACCGCTGTGGGATCACTTCTCCAGGTACCCGTTGTTGTAGAGCCAGCTGCCGGCGGGGTACCCAATACTGGATCAGCCAGCCGCAGTTGATGTCCGTTTCCCGGTGAGGCTGGGGCAGGGCTGCTGGTCGCCGGGGCTTCGGCCGGCTACTGCTTCCTGGTGAAGTTGCCGACGCCGACCTCGGCGAGGACGCCGAGCTTGACCAAGCGTTTTAGCTTGGCTCGGATGCCCTCGACGGTCTTCGGCAGCAGTTTTTGGTCGAGGCCTTCGCAGACGTCCCGGGCCCGTAGCGGACCGGTGACGTCGTTGAGGACGCCAAGGATGCGGGGGTAGTCCGGGTGCTCAGGCAAGTCGGGCGAGACCGGGTGGGCGGGGAGCCGTTCGCCCCGGGCGGTGATGGTCTTCCGGGTGATGGCCAGGTGCTCGAGGTGGGTCTCGGCTTCCCGCAGCTGCGCCCGCAGTTCGGTGACCTCGGTGCGGAGGTCGTCGGTCAAGGCTCGGGCGGCGTCCTCCTGGGTGCCGAACGCGTCGAGCAAGGTTGGATGTTCACGAACTCACCATCTGCGGGTTGCAACAGGTGGGCGTGTTCACGCCGGTGAGCCGGCGGGACATGACCTGGGTCATCGCCCAGTACACGCGGGAGGCGGAGGAGGCCGGGCGGTGCTCGTAGTCGCGGACCAGGCGCCGGATCCCGTAGGTCTGCTCGACCCTCCACCACTTCGGCTGTGGGACGAACCCCGTGTGGACTGACTGGTCCTGTCCCCCGTGCGCCCCTACCCATGCTCGAGATGGCCTACTCGTCGTCGATCGCGCCGGGAGCCAAAGCAGGCGAGGGGAAGGCGTGGCGTGCCTCGCCGCCCGACCACCACACCCCGATGGCGAGCACCGCAGACGACTCCAGCAGCGCGGCGCGGGACAGTCCGCCGCAGGACAGCGGGGAGCAGCCCATCGAGGTGATCAGCTCTGCCGTCAGGGTGGCTGCGGCAGGAGTGTCGGCGCAGAACGGAACCGCCAGGGGCGCGCCCTCGAAGGCGGGCCGCGGCAGGGTCCAGATGCTTTCGTGGCAGATGCCGAAGACCTTGGCGACATCGGCGTCCGGCGCTGCTGCTGCGATGCGCGCGGCGACGGAGTCCGTGCCTCCGGCGGTGGTCAGCGAGGGCCCGTCCGGGCCGGGCGCCATGGGAACCGTGCAGTCGAGCACTGTCCGCCCGGCCAGAACAGGGGCGAGCTCATGCGCCAACCGCGGTGCGCTGTCCGCCGGTAGGGCCATCAGGACTGCCTCGCCATAGGCGGCCGCCTCGTTGAGGCCGGCATGCCCGGCGGCTCCGATCCGAGCCGCGGTCGTGGCTGCGGCCGCAGCGTTCCGCCCGCCTACCAGAACCTGGTGCCCGGCCCGTACCCAGGCACCGCCCAGGGCCGTTGCCATCGAGCCGGTGCCGAGAATGCCGATGCGCATGATCCTGCTCCCCTTTGTGCTTGTGTCATGGGATGTCATGCCCTGGACGCTAGGCGGGTCGATGCACACTGCGTGGTGTGCATCGGCCGGGCAGGATGGGCGCATGGGAGAGCATGAGGAGCTGGCGGGGGACGGGTTCGCGGCGGACTGCCGGGCCCGAGTCGCGTTCGAAGTGCTGGCAAACCGATGGGACAGCGTGGTGGTCTTCATCCTCGGCGAGGGCGGCCCGATGCGCCCGCGTGCGCTGTTGGACCGGATCGGCGGGATCAGCCCGAAGGTACTCAACGACGCACTGCGGCGGCTGGAGTACAACGGCCTGGTTGAGCGCCGCCGTTACGCCGAGGCGCCGCCGCGCGTCGACTACGCGCTCACCGAGGCCGGCGCGGCCCTGTTGGTGCCCATCCGCGCGATGGGCACCTGGGCGGCCCGCTACGCGGACACTGTCCTGGCCTCACAGGACCGTTTCGACACCCGCTAGGGCGCGTATCGAGTCGTGATCAGTTTGCGGGATGTGCCTTCGTGGCACGGTCCGGTCCGACAGACGGTCTTACGTGACGCGAGTGCAACTGACCGATCTGGATTGGGAGTTCATCGAGCCGTACCTGCCGATCGGCGAGTACGGCCCGTACCCCGAGCGACTGCGGCAGCAGTACGAGGGCGTGATCTGGCGGTTCAAGACGGGCGGGCAGTGGCGGGAGATGCCGACGGAGTTCGGCGCCTGGTCGACCGTTCACAACCGCTTCCGGCAGTGGCGTGACGCCGGCGTCTTCGAGGCCCTGCTGGAGGGCCTGATCACGGAAGCCGCGAAGCGGGGTGAGGTGGACCTGTCCCTGGTCAGCATCGACTCCACCACCGCCCGAGCCCACCACGAGGCCGCGGCCGGGATGCACCTCGACGAGGACGTCGTCACCCCCTGGAGAAAGCCGCGGCCGAGGAGAAGAAGGCCAGGTCAAAGGGGGCGGCCTCGAAGAGCAAAACGGGCCGAGACCGAAAGTGATCCCGCGCTGGAAGAACGACGACGCATCCGGCGTCGGCGGAAACTCCGGCTGAAGGCCGCCCTCCTCGGACGTTCCAAAGGCGGGCAGACCAGCAAGGTCCACCTCGCCGCCGACCGCAAGTGCCACCCGCTGGCGTTCATCCTGGCCACAGGCCAGGCAGCGGACAGCCCGCAGTTCATCCCCGTCCTGAAGAAGGTACGGGTACGCGGGCCCGTCGGCCGACCCCGCGTCCCGCCGGACGCGGTCGCCGGGGACAACGCGTACTCGTCCCGCGGAAACCGCGCCCACCTGCGCAAACGCCGTATCAAGGCGGTCATCCCGGAGAAGAAGGACCAGGCCGCCAACCGGAAGAAGAAAGGCTCCAGAGGCGGCCGACCCGTCAACCACGACGCCGATCTCTACAAGGAGCGGAACACCGTCGAACGCCTGATCAACAAGCTCAAAGCACGGCGAGGCATCGCCACCCGATACGACAAGACTCCCGACAGCTACCTCGCCGGTCGCCACCGGCTCGCCTCGATGATCTGGATCAAGGACCTCACCAGGACCACCCGATGATCACGACTCGATATGCCCCTAGGTGACGCGCTGAGGTGCCGGACGCCAAGGGCGGGCAGGAGTTGAGTCAACGGTCAACCAGCCGTGGACGCGGGGCCTCACCCGTGGATTCCGCGTCGGTGTCGTCGGTGCCGACCGGGCCGCGGGGAAGCATCCGGTCCAGCCACTTCGGCAGCCACCAGTTGGTCCGGCCGAGGAGTGTCATGGTCGCCGGTACCAGCACCATGCGTACGACCGTGGCGTCGATGAAGATCGCGGTGGCCAGGCCGAGGCCGAACATTTTGGTGGAGGGGTCATCGGCGACGGCGAAGGACAGGAAGACCGCCACCATGATGAGGGCGGCCGAGGTGATGATCCGGGCGGTGCCCGAGACGCCCTCGACGATCGCCGTGCCGTTGTCGCCGGTGCGCAGGTACTCCTCGCGTACGCGGGAGAGGAGGAACACCTCGTAGTCCATCGACAGGCCGAACAGGATGGCGAAGAGGAACATCGGGATGAACGACACGATCGGAACCGTCGCTTCCAGCCCGATGAGCGCACCGCCCCAGCCCCACTGGAAGACCGCGACCATGATGCCGTAGGCCGCGCCGATGCTCAGCAGGTTCAGCAGCACCGCCTTGAGCGGTACGACGACCGAGCGGAAGACCAGCATCAGGAGCAGGAACGAGAGCGCCAGCACGGCGGCGACGAAGGCCGGGAGGCGTTCGCTGGTGCGTCGGCCCACGTCGGACAGGCTCGCGGCGGCGCCGCCTACGTGCGCCCTGGCCGGGCCTTGTCCGATCGCCGCGGGCAGCACCTCGGTGCGCAGCCGGGCGATGGTGTCGGTCGTGGCCTTGTCCTGAGGGCTGCTGGTCGGGAACACCACGAGGGTCGCGATGCCGGTGGCCCGGTCGATGTGCGTCGGCGCGACGGACGCGATGCCCGGATCCGCCGCGACCGTCGCGACGAGTCGGTCCACCACTCCCGGATCACCGGCGGGGTCCGCGGCGATGACGAGGGGACCGTTGGTGCCCGGGCCGAACCCCTCGGCGACGAGGTCGTAGGCCCGGCGCTCGGTACGGCTCTGCGGCAGGGAGCCGTCGTCGGGCAGGCCGACGCGCAGGCCGAGCACGGGCAGTGTCGCCGTCAGCAGCAGCGCCGCCGCGCCGACCGCGTACGACACCGGGTGCCGGCCGACGTGCCCGATCCAGCGACGCCACCCGACGGCGGGGACGGCGCCCGCCGCCGTGTCCCGCCGTCGTGCGAGTCGGCCCAGCTTCCTGGTCTGCAGAGCCCGGCCGATCCGGCCGGCCCGGCCCAATCGCGGGCCCGCCGCGCCGAGGAAAGCCGGCAGCAGCGTCACCGACGCGAGCACCATCGTCAGGACGACGATCGACACGGCAACCCCGCCCACCGTCATGAACGGCACGTTCGCGACCGCCAGGCCGAGGATCGACACGACGACGGTGCCGCCGGCGAAGACCACGGGCCTCCCCGCCGTGGCCACCGCTCGTCCGGCCGCCGCCTGCGGATCGAGCCCGCGCGCGAGGTACTCCCGGTGCCTGGCGAGCACGAACAGCGCGTAGTCGATGCCCACTCCGAGCCCGACCATGCTGCCCAGGACCGGTGCGAAGGTGGGGACGTCCGTCACCCCCGCCAGTACCGTCATCGTGGCGACCCCGACGGTCAGTCCGAAGACCGCCATGCCGATCGGCAGCGCGGCAGCGACGAGCGAACCGAACGCCAGGAACAGGATCGCGGCCGCGGCGAGGAGGCCGATCACCTCGCTCGCGCCGCCGTCGGGGTCGGAGAAGGCGTAGAAGAGGCTCCCGCCCATCTCGATGCGCAGCGGCAGATCGGCGCGCAGCCGGTCGCCGAGATCGACGAGGGCGTCGAGGTCTTCGGCCGACAGCCGGCTCTGGTCGGGGTACTGCACCCGGACGACCGCGATCCGCCCGTCGGCCGAGACGAGGCCGCTGCGCACGGCAGTGTCCCTGCCCGCGTCGAGCGCCCCCGCCGGGTCGCTCGTGCCGAGCACGTGCGGCAGCCGCTTCACCTCGGTCTGCAGCCGTGTGAGAGCGGTGCGCGCGCTGTCGTGGTCGAAGAACGTCGCAGCGCCGTCGAGGGGGGTGACGACCACTTGGGCGGTCATCCCCTCCTGCCCGGTGCCGGCCCGCTCGATCAGTTCCGCGGCCCGCTGGGAGTCCAGTCCCGGAGCGGTCATCGAATCCGCATTCCGCCCGCCGAAGGCGACGGCGGCGAGGACGGCGAGCGTGGCGGCGACCAGCCATGCCGCGATCACCCGCCAGGGATGGCGGGCGGCGCCTGCGCCCAGGCGCAACAGGGCTTTCGAGAGCATCGGGTCCTCCAACCACCTCGTCGGCCGTCCTTGTACGGCCGCCGATGCCGAGGTTCGTCGCCACGGCGCTCCGCGGCATCGGCTCGCAGGCCGCCGATCCCTCGGCCCCCGGACGGAGTGACGACCCGTCCTTTCGGCCGATGCGCGGCACGGCGCGGTCCCTAAGCTGAGGAGCGTGCTGCGAGACGACCTGCGAACCCTGTGGACCGAACCCCGGCCGCCCGACGCGCCCGCCCGGGTGCGGCGGGACTGGGCGCTGCTCGCCGCGGGCCTTGCCTGTGTGGTGCTGGAGGCCACCCTGCGCGAGAACGTCGTGTGGCGGCCGGTGGCGGTGGTGTTCGCCGTCTGGCTGTGCCTGCTGCCCCTGTGGCGCCGGACCCGCCCGCTGGCGATGGTGACGCTGGCGTTCGGCTCGGTGGTCCTGCTTCAGGTGGCCTCGCTCGTCACCGCTCCGCGCGAGCCCGTCGGCCTGTACACCGGCACGGTCGTGCTCGTGCTGGTGTACGCGCTGCCCCGGTGGGGATCGGGACGCGAGATCGTGCTGGGCGGCGTGGTGATCCTCGCGGCCAGCGGGCTGTGTTCCGTCACGGACGAGAGCTCGGTCGCCGAGAACGCCGTGGGCTTCGTCTTCCTGCTGCTGCCCGGCGTGGTCGGGGCTGCCATGCGGTTCCGGATGACCGCTCGCGAGCGGCAGTTGGACCAGGTGCGCTCCCGCGAGCGCGAACAGCTCGCCAGGGAACTGCACGACACGGTGGCCCACCATGTGTCGGCCATGGTGATCATCGCCCAGGCGGGCCGGGTGCTCGCGGGCACCGACCCGTCCGCCGCCGTCGAGGCGCTGGAGGGGGTCGAGGAGGAAGGGGCGCGCACGCTGGAGGAAATGCGCGCCATGGTCGCCGCGCTGCGCGACCGCGGGGTCGGCGCCGAGCTGGCGCCCCCTGCCGGAGTCGCGGATCTGGAGCGCCTGGTGCGCACCCCGGGTGGTCGCCTCAGGGTCGACCTGGGGCTCGACGGCGAACTGGACGCGCTGCCCCCGGCCGTGGACGCGGCCGTCTACCGGATCGTGCAGGAGTCGGTGACCAACGCGCTGCGCCATGCGGTCGACGCGACCGAGCTCGTCGTTCGGGTCGCCGCGGAACGCCACACAGTACGGGTGAGCGTGCGCGACAACGGCCGGCGCACCGGCCGGGGTCGCGACGGATACGGACTTACCGGACTGCGCGAGCGCGCGGCCCTGCTCGGCGGCACACTACGAGTCGGCCCGGGTACCGACCGGGGCTGGCATGTCGAAGCCGAACTGCCGAGAGCGAGGAGCGAGAGCGGTGTCCATTCGCGTCCTCGTCGCTGACGACCAGACGATCATCCGCACCGGGTTGCGGATCATGCTGAACGCCCAGCCCGGCATCGAGGTGGTCGGCGAGGCCGCCGACGGGCGGGAAGCGGTACGTCTGGCCCGCGAACTGCGCCCCGACGTCTGCCTGTTCGACATCCGCATGCCCGTACTCGACGGGCTCGAGGCCACCCGGCTGGTCGCCGGCCCGGGCGTCGCCGACCCGCTGGCCGTGGTCGTCATCACCACTTTCGACCTCGACGAGTACGTCTACGGCGCGCTGCGTGCCGGCGCCCGCGGATTCCTCCTCAAGGACACGGGACCGGACCTTCTGGCCCAGGCCGTACGATCGGCGTCCGGCGGTGAGGCGCTCATCGCGCCCAGCGTCACTGTCCGTCTGCTCCAGGCATTCGCGGACCTGCCCGCCGGCCGGCCCGTGGCCCAGCCGGTCTCCCCCGTCACCGCCCGCGAGGAGCAGGTGCTCCTCGCCGTCGCGCGCGGGCTGACCAACACCGAGATCGCCGATGCACTGCACATCAGCCTCAGCACGGTGAAGACGCATCTGGCCAGCCTGATGGCCAAACTCGGCGCCCGCAACCGGGTCGAGATCGCGATGTGGGCCTACGAAACGCGCCGTATCCTCCCCGGAACCTGATCCGGGTGCCGGACCATGTCCCATGAGTCCCCGCCCGGACATCAGTGCATCGGTCGGCTCACGTCGGCTCCACGTGCCTCACCCGCCCCAGAGCGTGACGTACCAGGAGGCCGGAACTGGGACGGTGAGACACCCGATACGACAAGACTCCCGACAGCTACCTCGCCAGTCTCCACCTGCACGCCTCGATGATCTGGATCAAAGACCTCACCAGGACGATCCGATGATCACGACTCGATACGCGCCCTAGTGCCCTATCAGGCAGCGTTCGCCTAAACGTCGCCTTGATCGGGCACCTGACGGTCCCGCTCGCGAAAGTCAGAAGGCCGATGCCTCGACCGCCGCACCGACTGAGCGCTGCCGGAGCTGGGCGGCGGTGAGTTCCATCTCGACCAGCGTTCCCACCAGCCCGGCCATCTTCAACTCATCTGCCAGAGCCTTTGCTTGCATGAGTGTCAAGCCATACATCTCACGAAGAGCACGCAGTACGGCCACAGGGCTTGCCTCGGGACCAATCAGGCGGAGCCGGGCGGGTCCGTGTTCGGACAGGAGTGCCTGGCGGATCTCCTCCGGAGTGTCGCCCGGGATGTGGGTGGCACACACCCAACGGGACGTCGGCTGGCTGCACCTGCGTGCCGGGCGTGCCCAAGGGGCCGAGGCACCACTCACGCACGCCGTGGATGCCTGCGCCGCAGCCGGCGATGCCTACGCGGGCGCCATGGCACGTCACCTGCGCGGCGTGGCCTACCGCGAACTGGGCCGATACCCCGAAGCCCATGCCGACTTCGACGCCGCGCTCGAGGTCTACAGGTCCGGTTCGTACGAATGAAACGAGGCCGCTGTCGCCCACGACGTAATCCGCACCCTCCGAGCGGAAGGCCGCACTGAGGAGGCCGACATCATGGAGCGGGACATCTCCGTCGCCAACCCGATCTTCGACCGTATGCACGGCCCGGGACGGAGCGGTCGCGGTGCCGGACGAGGACTGAACCAGCCGACGTCCTTGCGCTTCCTCGCAGCCACGGTGCCTGGGCCCCGGTCGGACGCCTGATCCATCGCACCAGCCCCAGCGTGCCCCGCTCGGTCAACAACATCGCCTCGCAGTCCCTCATCGCCGTCTTCGCTGAGGAGAAGGGCATCGTCGACGAGTCCTCCACTCGCATCTCCATCACCGAGACACGCGCGACCGAGTGACGGCGCAGACGACACGGCGTTCACGACGACCCCGGCGGGCCTGACAACCACCGGGGTCGTTCTGCCTCGCCCCGTCGACAACCAGACTGTCGCGTTCGTACACATCGTCAGCGTCGCCGGACACTTGCGGCCTGCGAAGATGTCTTTCGAGGGGTGGTTGAGAGGGAGGGAACGCTGTGAGACATCTGGTGGAGGACGCCGTCGCGGAGACTCTGCGCTGCGCGGGAGGCGAGACGATCCGTCTGTACGTGGCAGCCTGCGTCGAGCGGATGGCGCCGCTGTTCGTGGGCTTGCGGGCCGGCGTAGTAGGCCGCGAAGCCGACCTGGATCTGTACGTGGAGACCGTACGCAACCTCTGGTCCGCCGACCGCCCGCTCGCCGACGCCTCCGATCTCGTTCGTGTGCTTGAGCAGTTCCCCGAGCTTCGGCCGAGCGAAGAGGGGATCTCCGATGTTTCTGACACGTACGCCTTCTTCGCCGCTCTTGTCCTGCGCCACGCCTTGCTGGCCAACGGCTCTGGCAGCGCGGACGACGCGCTGTCTTGTGGTCACGCGGCTCTCACCGCGATGGGGATGCTGGATCAGAACGTGGAAGGCGCTGCTTTCAGAAGCGAGGAAGAACGGCTCCAGCTTCTGTCGGTATCCGGCGATGTCGGGGTGCTGTGGGAGGCAAGCGTGGAGGCGGGGCGGGAGCGGTTCCGCGCCGTGGCAAGCCTCGCCGCACCTGGCTCGGGCCGATGAGGCACCACTCCAAGAACCGAGCCGGATCCCACAGCGGCGGGCGGTGAACGCATCGTTGGCCGAGGTGGTCATCTACAGGGCTCGGTCACACGAGCGATGGCGGTGTGAGTGAGCGCTCCAGGAAGTGTCCGGGCGATCCAGCGCCCTGCCGTTTCGCTCTGCCAGGATGCCCCCATGCCTCGCACACCAAGCGACCCATCACAGCTCCCCCACCCTGGTGGGTACCTGACACCGGCATGCAGAGCTTGGAGGCGGAGCTGCGTCGCGAGCTTCCTCCAGGGCATCTGCTGCATGGTGCACAGCTCGTGGCGGCTGCGCGATGTGAGGGCTGTGACGATGTCCTTTTCGCCGTGACCGACCGGCCCTTCCCCTGGGCCGTCGTGCACCTGACCTGGAAGGGACGCGAAGAACACCTCCCCTGGCCCATGACCACGCCTCTGGCCAGCCTTGCCGACCTGCTCGTCGAGTGGGCCGATCACGGGTGTGGTCGGTCTCCCGAGCATGATCGGCCGGACGTGCCCTAGAGCGCTCCGTCACACCACTTGCGGCTGTGCGGCCCGGTTGGCACTTGTACACGCGAGTTGGCGTCAGTGAGCAGTTGGGGCACGGGCGTTCCGGCAGGTGACGGGGTACCCGTGGCGTGTTGACGCGCTCAGTCAACCCAGCCCCGGACATGACGTGCCGCAAGTCATTCCGTGCACGTCGCGGCATTGCGGGTCGGCACCCTGACTCTGCTTGGCTGAGACGCGGCAACTACGCTCGGTGCCCCGGGCGGCAATGATCGCGCCGGACGGGTTCCGAGGGGAGTGCGCGATGCGCGCTGGGTGGATCAGGCTGTGGCAGTGGACGGCGTATGGCGGGATCGGGCTGAGTCTGTACGCGGGCTGGTTGACGTTCGACGACATCCGGGACCGCGCTTCCAGTGAGCGCGACATCAGCGCGGCGTGCGATCGGCTTGTGTCCGGGGCCGCGGTGATGGACCTGCAGGACGGGATGGTCCGGGCAAAAGGCAGCGACGATGACGAGTTCAGGCTCGATGTGGACGAGCTGCCCGGTTCCTGCACCGTCTACAAGGTGCCTGGTCCCGGCAAGACCACGGGCCTGTTCACATTGAGGGTGCGGGTCAGCAACCCTTCCAAGCCGTTGCACTGGATCGGTGACGACAACGCTCTTGAGCCGTTTCGCGACAGTCTCGGCAGTCAGAAATCCGATGTCACCGCTGTCGCCGACCGACGCCCCGAACCACGACCCATTGGTGATGGGACCCTGGGCCGGTACGGAGACTGGTACACCACCATCCGCGCCGAGTGCGGCCCCGGCAGCCGCGCGACGGCCCCGAAGCTGCTGAACGTCACGGCCAGCGCCGACTACGACGACGTCTCCGCAGCGGACCGTGAGCGCCTCGCCCACATCGCCCGCTCGGCCACCGAGGCGCTCACCGACCGGATCGGCTGCCAGAGCCGGCTGCCCGCCCTGCCTGACCAACAGTTGCCGTCCGTACCGTCAGACCTCCGCCCCGCGCAGGCGACGGACGGTTCATGCCGCTGGTTTGCCCGACACGTCCAAAAGCAAGGGCAAGGCCGGCTGCCCGACCGTGCCCTCGCGACACCTGCCCTGGACGCATCCCCCACCGAAAGCTGCCTTCTGGCGGTCAGCCCCGACCAGGTGGGCCGTATCGACGACGGCTTGCCCGAAGACGAACACGATTCCGCACGCAGTGCGCTCACTCACTCGCCGTGGTGGCTGCGCACCGCCTCCTACTTCGACGCGGAGGCGCACACGGTGGGATACGAAGCCTTCGGCGGGGAGGACAAGATCATCACAGCGGGAACGGCCGGACACGAAAGCGGCGCGTGGTGGGCCTCCTCCATCTGCGGCGGCAAACCCGCCCTGCACACCCTCAGCTCCAGCTACACCTATGACAACGTGCTCGGCCCGCAGACTCTGTCGGCCCTGTTCCGTGCGTACGTTGACGACATCACGAAGCGGCGCGGCTGCACTCACGTGACGTACCCGAACAAGAAGGACTTCAGTACCCCATGAGCAACAGCCCGCACTGAGCACCCCATCTGTCGGATGATGCCGACTCGAATGAGCACACGATCCTGAGAGCGTGGCCATGCCGTTGATCGGGAGGCACTGCTCGCGAAGATCTTCGTGGCAACCACGGGCTGCGCCTGGCGGCAGCTGCCGCCGGTTTTCGGCCCCGCCTGCCCCACTGCCTACAGGCGCTTCGCGCAATGGAGTCGGGCCCGTGTCTGGGCACGGCTCTACCGCGGGGTTCTCGACGAACTAAGCAGCTGGTTCTTTATCTTCTGGCGCTTCTGAAGTGGTGCGGGCAGGGTGGGTAGCATGACAGACACTTCCGCCTCTGTTCCCGCGGATGTCGATGATCGCCAGGCCCTAGAGCACATCCTCGGTCGACCCTTGAGTCAGACATGGCCGGCGGGTGCATTGGCACCCGGTACCAGGGTCACGGTCGTTCGGGACCCGGGTAGGGACGGCCCTTGGCACGTCGAGTTTCCCGGAACGATCGATGCCATGGGTGCACCCGTGCCCAACGAACATGCACAGGCGCTCAGTGACGAGCTCCTGTACTGGGTCACCTTTGACTCGCCGCAGTACGACAGCGACGGGGGCGGCCCCTATCGCAAGGCCCAGGTCTGGGGTCGGTACCTGCGGACGAGCCTGAGCCCGCAGGGTAGGGGTGCGGAGGGTCGTGTTGCCCCACTCGAATCGCCGTTCGGTCCGTCGAACTAGGTCGCTCACCTGGGCATTCGTCGGATGTGGGGGCATCCTTCGTCTGATCATGTGACCCTGGCGCACGTCTTCGGCAAGGCTCTGATCTCCGGGCAGATCCACACCGGCCATGTGATGGCCGTCGACGGCCGCGTGAACCGCATCGTGCAAAACCTTCCGCTCATCCGTCCGACCATCGTGGCCGCTGTGCCGCGGATCTTCGAGAGGGTCTACAACGGCATAGCGGCCAACCGGTTGTCTACCAGGCCGGTGCATCCCCATGTCGTTCGTGTCCACATCGCCGCGACCGGACGGACGGGGATCAGTTGTGGGCTTGCGATGTGCGGGCTTCCGGGTAGGCGGTCCAGTCTGTCGCGGCGCCGCAGCGCCACTGTGTAGTGGTCACGACGTGAAGGCCCGAGGAGTGGGCGAGGAGGGCTGGACGGCTGGAGGGAGGTCTTGGGCGAGTTGGGGTGAGAGGGGTGTTGCGGGCCGGGCGGATCGGAATGCGAGAGAAGTCCCTGGTCCCGTCGCCACTCGCTACGACAAGCGCGCGGCCATGTGTTCTCGGCGCCGCAACCGCCGCGGCTCTTGCCGTCTGGCTGCGGTCACGAGTCAGCGGGCGACCTCTTCGGGTTCAGGCGCGGGCGACTCCGTGCTGAGCGGCCAGCGGAAGCCGGCGTCATGCAGCTTGCTCAGCGCCATGTGATCATTCGACACCGGCACCTGGGCCAACCGAGCTGCCGCCGTCACCACGGCTACCCACCCCGGCGAGGCAAGGTACTCCTCGTCTCGGGCCTCGGCGCCGACCACGTCCTGCACCGCGCCGTAGGCAGTACCTAGACGCGCCATCAAGTCCACTTCTTCCTCGGTGCGAAGACATTGCCCCAGCCATGGCAGCGGATTGTCCGCATCGCAGAAGTCATCGAAGAGCACGTGCACGGTGTAGTCGAGATCCTCGAACTGAGCCGGGTCGAGCCACACGTCCCGCTGCCATGCAGGGCTCGCCAATGCCACCACCGCCGGCACGACATGGAGGCGGGAGTAGGGCAAAGCAACACCGTGATCGATCACGAGGCGAGACTAGTCACCTCGCGATCGCCCGGACAGGTCCTGGGCCCGGTGCGCGCTGCGGCCGGCTCAGGCTTGAACACCGGTTTCCGGCAGAGCGCGTCGGGGTGGGGGCTCAGACTGCGACCATGCGCTCGCCTCGTGCTGTTGCACGCCATCGGCGAGCAGGTGGACAGAAGGAGGAGTCCGGTGGCGCGCCAACTGAGGATGGTGGCTGTGTCGATGAGGCGTAGGTGAGCGGCGAAGTCCGTGTGCGCCCCTTCCAGCCGGTGTGAGGCGGCTGCACCCGCCTCACGCCGGCTTCGAAACATCGCTAGCACTCCGGAGCCATACTCCAGGTTTGGTTTCCGGGCCGGAGCCTCAGCTGTTGGCCAAGGTGCGGTCGAGGAGGGGCAGCAGACGGTCCCAATGGCGCTGCAGCGCTGCGGGGTTGAAGGCGTCGGTGTCGGACATGGTGAAGCCGTGGACGGTGCCGGGGTAGATCTCGGAGGTGTAGCCGACACCCGCGGCGTCCAGGGCTTGGTTGAGCTCACCGAGGACCTCGGGCGTCAAGTCGCCTTCGGCATGGCCGAGATGGACCTGGGCCGTGATCTTGGAGAAACTGTCGGGCCCGTCTGCGCCCACGGGAGCATGGAATGCAGCGACGGCGGCCACTTGGCCGGGGTGGGCCGCGGCGGTACGCATCGCCAGGAGGCCGCCGATGCAGTAGCCGGTCACCGCGACCGGTCCGGCGCCGACCTCGGGCTGGGCGGTGAGGAACCTGAGGTAGGCGTCGGCGTCGCTCAGAACACGTTCGGGAGTGTGCGCCTCGATCAAGGGCATCAGCTGGGCGAAGACCGCGTGCCGGACTTCTTCTCCGATGTACTCGGGAAGTTCGATCACCGGTGCCGGGCCGTGCCGGTAGAAGAGGTTGGGGACGAGCACGTAGTACCCGTGCGCAGCCAGCTCGCGGGCCATCTCCCGCAGCACGGGCCGGATACCGAAGCCGTCCGCGTACATCAGCACCCCTGGGTGCCGGTCGCCACGGTCGGGCACGGCGGCGAAAGCGTCGGCCTCGCCGTCCGCGGTGGGAATGTGCAACATCTTGGTGGGCATGATTTCTCCTGTCGTGTTTGACGTGTCGAGCTGTGGTCAACCCGACAGGAGGCGGAGCCCGCGCAGCAGCGCCAGATCCTCGATGCAACAACGGGCCGGCACTGGCCCGTACGGCGCTCAGAGGAGCGCCGGGTCACCAATCCGTGTGTGGCGCAATGCCGTCCCGGTAGTCATCGCCACACAACGTAGCCCACGGAACAGATACGGTGCCATCCCCAGTCCACAGTGCTCATCGCGAGAATGATCTCGGTCGGCACTCGGCCACTTTCCCTGTTCGACGCGCAACCGTGACAGCGATGGCGATCTCGTGCCTGCATGGTCCTCACGACACTTCGAAGGATCTGCTCGAATCCGAGCCGTAGACCGGATCGCCAGGGATCGAGAAGAGACTGCTCGACTTGCCGTTAGCCCATGGCCTCAAACGGCGGCTCGTCCCTGGCTCTTGGGGGTTCACCAGCCGCCGGCCAACTCGTCGGGGCATGTCGGTGGCGCCTGGCGGAGTCCCGTAGGGGCGAGAGCAGGCCTCCTCGGTGCGCTCGAACTCGCAACCGGCGTGGTTTTCACGAACTGGGGGCATCGCGGAGGCCGAGTCAGGTCCGTGCGTGATCGCAGCCGCAACGCGCCGGGAGCGGGGGAAGCCCGACGTAGGCGCGCAGGGCGTTGTGGGTGTCGGGGAGCCCGTGGGGAGCGAGTCGCACACCGATGCCTGCAGTGTTCCAGTGGCCTTCTTCCAGGTCGGCGACCGTACGGAGGAGTTGTTGCTGGGGGCCGCTGAGATCGGCGTACGGGGGCAGGGGCTCGGGCAGCGGGACGGGGAACACCTCGGGCAGGACCGTCCTCGCGACGTAAGTCCTGTTGTGGGGCTCGATACGCGGGAGGCAGGCGACCACGACGGAGCTCGGGACAGGAGCGGGCAGGGCGAGCAGGGTCTTGGCCGTGTAGCCGTGGAAGTCGCCCTGGCCGAAGTCGGTGGCGGGCACTGGCGCGGGTGTCGAGGCGGCCCGGGCGAGTTCGGCGACGGCGCCGTCGAGCCGCGCAGCGCCGGGAGTCGCACCGGTCCTGCCGGCCAGGTGGGCGATCGCGACGGCTGCCGCCCACCGTACGAGGCTGTCTTCGGCACCGAGGTAGGAGGCGAACTCCTCTGAAAGCGCGGGCGTTCCGACGATGCCCGCGGCGACGAGGGCGGTGGCCGTGGCAACGGGGGCGGGCTCGCGTGCGGCGAGGGCGAGCAGCAGCGGAAGCGTCGTGTCGGCGGCCTCGGGAAACCAGGCAAGGAGATAGGCCGCCCGGGTCCGTATCCGAGGGTCGACGTCGTCGAGGAGGCCGAGCAGGCCAGGAAGTTCGGCGAGGACGGCGTCGTACGAACGCATCTGCGCGTCCCGGGCGTCGACCGGGTTGCCGGCCGCCATCCACTCCCGCATTCCGGCCAGATTGCGGCGTCGCTCTGCGTCGTGCTCGACGGCCAGCTGCTCGTCATACCAGGGCAGCAGCTTCTCCGGGGTGTGGTCTGCGGCCTCCGCGCGCCAAACAGCGACATCGGCCCCGTCGAGGATCTCGAGCTCATCGTCCCAGCTGACTGCCAGCCGGGTGAGAAGTTCCAGTACGCGCTCACGGGCCGGCGCCGGGCCGGCGAGGGCGATCCGGGCGAGGAACGGCACCGCGAACGGTGAGGCCTGGCAGCGCGTGCCCTGATGAGCCAGGTGGTTGAACAGCCCGAGGAACGCGTCCTCCCGGGCCGGCTCGTCGTCCCCGCACACGGCGCGTATCCGGCCCGGGACGTCCTCGGCCGACCCGTAGGCGTGATTCAGCCCCGCCCAGTCCACCTCGTCCAGACCGGCCAGCATCTCCTCGTACTCCACGATCATGACGTCAGGGTGACAGACCCCTCCGACCACGACGTTCGGGAGCGTCGTCCGGCCGGGGCCTCAGTCGTCCAGGCCGCCGTCGTCGCCCTGACCCGGACCCCGGCTCCCAAGTCACAGGCGACGGTGTGGGGCCCGCGCCCCGGGGCGGATACGGCTCGTACCACCGGCCAGGCCGGGACCAAGGAAGGATCGATCTCCCTCAGCTGCTCGCGCCGTTCCACCGACTGGCTCGTGAGGCCGAACCTTCACCCGTGCCTCGCTTCAAGCGGGTGGCGCACGGCCATATTCGAATGTCGTACCGCTCCGGGCCCTCGGAGCGCCGCCAGACCCTCACCTCGTGCTCGCCGCCGTCTGACAGCACCAACACAGGCCCGGGCTCCCTTCCCTCCACATTGACGAGAGTGACCTCTCTGTCAGGCGCTTCAATTCGCGAAGTTCCCAGCAGCGCGCCTGCACCGTCGGGCGCCGGGCCTTCCCAGACCGACAGCACGACGCCGATATGCGCTGCAGAAGTGAGCGTGGGAACGCCGACCGCGTCCTCGCTGCCTCTCACCGAATCACCGTCAGGAACGGCGCTCACGATGTCAGCGCCATGCCCACCTGCGGCGACCAGCCAGAACTCGCTGTGTGACACCCACAAGGAGTCAAACACCACGTCCCAGGGCTGATCAGTGGGGAATAGGTCTTCACCGAACATCATCGCAGAATCCATGCCGCCACCGTAGGCCCGTTCGCCACTAACCACTTGGAGGCGACGTTTCGCCGGCGCAGAGACGCCAGACCCGCAAAGTATCCAAGCGGCAACGCCAGTACGAGGCGTTGGAAATCGAGCAGCTCCAGTTGGTCATCGCGTCCGCGATGAAGAAGCGTGTCCGGACCCCCGGAACCACTGAACGCCGGCCGGCCCCAAACACGATCGGATCGCCCCCGCAGGGCGTCGTGGCCGTTGGAGAAGGGCTACTGGCAAAGCACGAGGCCAGGGCAAGGCTGCGTCGCAGCCGCCGAGTCAAATACTCGTCGTCGGTGCAGCCGCACACCAGCCACGAACGCCCGGCAGGAACTGCTGCTGTCCGAGGCCTTTGACGGCCAGACCTTCCAAGCCGGGGGGTTCGGTCCAGCTGAGCCACTCCTCGGGGAGGCCAGGTCCGTCGTCAACCGCGGCCGGGATCAAGGAAGTTCAACAGTCCGGCGCGCGGTCGCGTCCGTGCCCGGTCCCGCGCCCCTGCCCCGGTTCGCTTGCTGACAGTTACGAGTCCCCGAACCGACCAAGGAGTGTGACCCCTGACCCCGGCTCTGACCTCGCCTTATCGTTGGCCTGGACTATTGCGGAGAGTGATTGGTTCGGGAATGATTTCCCGCCGTGACAATCTTCTTCACCGCCGCACTCGGCGTGTTCCTCGTCGTGCTCTACCGCCTCCTCATCACCCCCCGTCGTGTCGTCCGCTGGGTCGGAGAGCACTTCGTGGCGTCCGCGTACGGCCTTCCGCCCCGTGAGGGGCTCGACTCGCGGCGCGCCGGACCGCCCCCACCGGCGCACCGGACGGAGGAGCGGCAGGCCGTGGCCAATGCCGCATGGGAAGGAAACTGGAAGTCCGCCGAGCGGTACGTCCAGGCGGCGGGCGAGGACTGGGACGAGCGCTGGGCCCGGCTGGAGATCCTGCAGCAGGTCGCCCAGGAGGATGACGCCTGGCTCGACGCCTGGCGCGTCGCCGAACCCGGGAACTGCGACGCGGCCACCCTCCACGCGATCATCATGGTTCACCGCGCCTGGGAGATCCGGGGCAGCGGGTTCGCCCACGAGGTCATGACCTCTGACATGAACCGCTTCCGTGCCATGCTCCCGGCCGCGATCGAGGAGGCGCGGCAGGCCGCGCTGCTCGACCCTGCGAACCCGGGCCCGTGGGTCGTGATGGTCACGGCAGCGCGCGGAGCTCAGTACGGCCGCGCACAGTTCAAGCCGCTCTGGGAAGAACTCATCGCCCGCGCACCCCACCATTACGAGGGGCACTGGCAGGCCCTCCAGTACTGGTGCGCCAAGTGGTTCGGCAGCGACCGGCGGATGATGCGGTTCGCTCGCCAGGCCGTCCGCAAGGCCCCGCCCGGCAGCCCGCTCGCCGGTATCTACCTGCACGCACTGAACGAGCTCACCGACCGGCCCGCCGCCGCCGCGCTGCCCGTCACGCCCATGACGTGGAACCTGCTGAAGCAGATCGCCGCCTCGTTCGACCGAGTCGCGCCCGACGACGAGCGCCTGCCGGCCCTGCGTCACCTACTGGCCCACTACATGCTCCGGTCGATGATGTACTCGCCCGCCCTGGAGCAGTTCCGCCTGATCGGACCGTGGTGCGGCGCCCAACCCTGGCGCAAGGACGGAAACCCGGTCATGGCCTTCGAAACGGCCCGCGGCACGGCCGCAAAGCTATCCCGGACCCGTCCTGCCCCGACACAGAAGGTCTACGGGATGGGCCGCTAGGGCCTGTCGTCAAGGTGGGTGACCCCAGCACGTTCATCGCAGAGGGGCAAGATAGGACCTTGATCGGCTACTGGAACCCGCTGCCCACGGCTCGACGGGTGATTGAGAACCTCGGGGAGTGTGCGGAGCAACTCTTCACGGGCGCGTGGGAACAACGGAACTGGCGCAACGTTCCGGGCCCCTTCTACGCCGGAGACACCGACAGCATGGCTACTGGGCGTCTGGACGCTCCAGAACACATCGCCTATGACGATGATCTGGGCGGCGGTTTCGGCTCCGAGTTCATCTACCGCCAGCCAGTCAATGAGCGCGAGACCGCGGCCCTGATCCACGGTTGCCGGATGGAGTTGTACCGAGGTTACAACTGGGACGGTGACGACCACTGGACGGTGGAAGCTGTCCGCGACTGGTGGCGGGAGCGAGCCCGCGTTCGGGAATGGGCTGTCGCCATAGCCGCCGACTGGGGTGCAGACGTCCACCCCGACTGGGACTTCAACGCCGATCAGCGCTACCTCGGCCACTACCACGATGCAGCTCAGGGGCATCGGGATTTCGTTACCTACATCGATGACGGGCTGGAGATCTACCTGCGCGGCTACCTCTTCTGGCTCGAACAGCGCCGCGAGGCGCGCGATGACGAGGCCCTTCCCTGCCTCTAGGACGTTTCGTTCGGATCACATGCCGTCGGCTCCGGTCGCGATCGTGTGCACCGAACCAGGGTCAGAGCTGTGGTTCATGCACAGGCCGGCTTGGCCCTTCTGGATGCAGGGCGCCGATCCTCAGCACAGGTCCTCCTGACCATGCAGCTCACGTATGCGCACGTCATCGATCCGTGGCAGGCAAAACCAGTTGACGCGATCGGGAGAATGTCAGGCATGGGTACAGACATGAGCGGCTTTCTCGAGTATCGAGCGTCACAGGACGGTCGGGAGGCAACCTGGTACGCCGCGCACCGCCTCGGCTCCCTCAATGACACCCGCAACTACGATGCGTTCGGTTGCTCTTCGGGGTCCGCAACTACGCCAACTTCCGGCCCTTGGCTGCATGCCGAGGTCTGCCCGCTGACGCCTCGGCTGCCGCGAGTGCGCGGTTCGCGCAGCTGATCGAGTGGTGCGGTGAGGACGCTCTTCACGGCACCACGTGGATCACGTGGGCCGAAGTGAAGGCGGTCGACTGGGACGAGCCTGCGGAGAAGCCTGACAAGCGGCTTCACGAGTACCACCAGACTCCGAACGGGCTCAGGATGACAGGCAAGTGCTCCTGGAGTCCTGCATTCGCCGAGGCTGTCGGTCTCGAAAGAGGCGAAGACCGGGAGTGGCCCGAAGGAAGTGAGTGGCTCGTCGGGGACACGCTCTACAGATCGGTCACCATCCGCCGTAGAAACGCCGTCACCGAAACCGGCGAGTGGCAACCCGTCTGGAAAGCCATGGAGACACTTGCAGCACAACACGGTGACGACAACGTGCGCCTCGTCGTGTGGTTCGACGACTGAGCAGGTCGCTGCGACCGCGCATCGCCCGGGCGCCTCTTTCGGATCATCTCGCTGACCAGATGAAGATGGCGGAGAGGTGGAGTCCGGGGAGGTAGGTGGTGCCGGTCTTGTCGTAGCGGGTGGCCAGGCCGCGCCACTGCTTCCGGTCCGGCAGCAACGGCTCGATCCACTGGGTGTCGGTCAACGACACACATCAACCAACGATCAGATGATCCGAAGGAAACTGCCTAGCTGCAACTCGTCTGCGGTATCCGGTGGATGACCTGCCTCGCCGTCCGGTTCACTCAACGCCGGCGATCTCGCGGGGCTTGGCCCGTCGGGCTCGGACCTTCGGGCTTGGACCTTCCAGGCCACCGCAGCGGCGTGGCGCCGACCTATCTGCGGTATCTCTTCCGGTACTGCGTCGAAGCCCTATGCGAGACGTTCCTGCCCGCGGAGACCTGGCGGGTTTCCTTGGACGACCGTCTCCTCGACAACGAAACCGCTGACCCCGACCTCGGCGGTTACGTCTGGGGTGTGAAGTGTCATGAGATGTACGGAGCCGAGCTTCGTCCGACGTCGGAGGTCACCCGCCGCTGGTCAAAGGCCGTCGGGATCGACTTCCACGAGGTTCACATTGAGACCAACGCGCACGATCTGACCTTGCTCTCCTCGGACCTTAAGGTCAGCGACGTCCCGGTCGGATACGCGCCCTTCATCACGGACTGAGGATCAGGGTTCGTGTGATCTTGCGACTGGCGTGTCTCAGGATCGTTCCGCTTGTCACGGGCCGCGGTGATCTGGCTGATGCGGAGTGGGAGCGGTTACGGCCGTTCCTGCCGGTCAGCAATGGGCGTTGCGGCAGGTGGTGGTGCTGGCCCCGCGCCGGTCAACGCGCCACGCGGTAGCGGAGGTAGACGACCCTTGAGCTGAAGGTGCGTGTCTCGACAAGTTCGAGACCCACCCGGCGCTCGTGCTGGGGGAAGAACGGGGTGCCGCCGCCGACCAGCACCGGATAGACCATGATCCGGTACTCGTCGATCAGGCCCGACGCGGCCGCCTCGGCAGCGAGAGTCGCGCCGCCGATCGCGATCTCTCCCTCCCCCGGCTCGGCTCGCAGCCGTTCGATCTCCTCCGCCAGGCCGCCGGAGGTCAGGCGGGCATTGCCCTGCACCGCCGACAGCGTGGTGGAGAACACCACCTTTGGTAGCGGCTTCCAGAGGTCGGTCCACTCGCGCTGCGAGTCGTCGAGCGTTGGATCCTGGTCGGCGGTCTCCCAGTACAGCATCGTCTCGTACAGCCGTCGTCCCAACAGATGGACGTCGACCTGTCGAATGTCGTCGATCCAGAAGCGAAAGATCTCCTCGTCAGGGGTTCCCCAGTCGAAGTCGCCGTCCGGCCCCATGATGTAACCGTCGAGTGAGACGCTCATCGAATAGGTCACGCTGCGCATCAGAAGTCCTCCTCGGGGACGGGTTCGACAGTATGACCGCCGGACGCCGCAGGACTCGTCGCGGCTCGCGGGATCCCTGAGCCGAGTCACCTCACGAGATCAATTTCGTTGAGAAGCCTCACTGGCCAGAATCTCTGCAAGATCGTCTGCGCTTCCTGGAGAGTGCGCCGCGCTTGAGTGTGTCCACGACCGGGTGCGGGAACGCCCTCTGAGCTCCAGATCGCGTGACCTGACCCGTCGTCGGCGGGCCTGTCGTCGGCGGATGGGTCAGGTCAGTCCCACTGCTGGGCTGCGAGGGAGGTGACCGGCTGCGGCTTACCGATGACGGCCAGGGCGATGAAGAAGTTGATCTGGCCGATCGCGATCGTCAAGGTGGCCAGCGCCTTCTCGTCGTAGTGCTTCGCCACCTCGGCATACAACTCGTCCGAAACCCTCTCCCGGCCATGCGGAGCGGGCTGGAGCGTGGCCTCCACCAGAGCGAGCGCGGCGCGCTCCGCATCGGTGAAGTACGGAGCGTCCTGCCAGGAGGAAACAGCAGTGATGCGCTCCTCCGACTCCCCCGCCTTACGCAGGAAACCGGTGTTCAGAATGGTCAGATACGTGTTGTGGACGATCTGCCCGGCACGCAGGTGCACCAGGTTCACCGTGGTACGCGGCACCGACTGGTTACCCGTCGCCCGGAACAGAGCGGCACTGACATCACTCAGCTCGGGAACGAACTCACCGGGGTTGGGCATCCGCGAGATCGAGGTCTTGTCCGTCACGACTGTGTCTCCTTCATAGCGGCCTGGTTGCCGTCTTCACACCACTGACGGACCCCAGCACAAAGATGTGACAGCTCCCCGGAGAAAACTTTCCCGCGAGCTCCGGACCACGCAGCAACCACGCCCTCGCCCGCACGACCTGTGAAGAGCTTCTGGCTACCGCCGTCAACAGCCCCAGCTACCGCCTCAAGAACCACATCAGGGCCCTGAACGACATGGCCACCACAAGTCCCTGACTCACCGATCACCACCCTTGAGGGGCGGACAGCTCAAGAATCCGCAACCTGCCTGCGGTCCGCCATTTCCCGGTCAATGATCGCCTTGGATGCGGGCATGCAGGTGTTCGTCGTGCCATCCATCTGCATGAAGAAGGGCACTCCGCATGGTCCCCTCAAGGGGAAATCCCGCCTTCACAGCCACTCGGCAGGAGGCCGGGTTCGCCACCGAGTGAGTGATCCGGAGTCGGTGCAGCCCCAGATCGTCCAGGGCCCACCGGCTGATGCGGACGGTAGCGTCGACCACGGCACCATGGCCACGCCCCTCAGGCAGGAGCCAGTACAAGATTTCACCGCTGCCTCCACCGAGGTCGATATCCGCGAGTCCGATCAGACCCACAGGCTCGGCCCTGACGGAAGGCGCTATCGCCCAGATCGCAGCTGCTTCGTTCCTCCAGCGTTGGCCCCACCGCGCGATCTTCTCGCGAGCCTCGTCCAGCGCAAGGTATCCAGGCCTGTTCCACTGCTGGATGTCCACGTCGTGGCAGGAGCGGACGAGCACCTCGGCGTCCTCCTGCCGCCAAGGACGCAGATGGAAGCCGCTGGCGAGGCAGAAGTCGGGCTGTTCGGCGCGACCCATGCTGCCGGCTGGGACCACAGGAGGTATCGAATCCATCCCAGCATCATGCCAAGAGCCGAGCCTGGCTTCGATCCCGTACATCGACAACATGGCGTTCCCGCAAGGGAACCGCCGAGCCCTGAGCCGGCGTACGACGCTCCGTCCGGCGCTGGGTATGTCGGTGGGACACCGCACGCAGGAGGTGCGGACCGGGTCGACCAGACACCAGGTCAGGGCGGCACCACCCGGCCCTCCTTGGCCCAGCCCAGTTGGACCGGGTACGCACGGGCCGGAGGCCCGCGCCCTGCTCGGCCTGCCGAACGAGCAGGTCCGGGTCCAGCCTCAAGCCGGACCGCAACGACGACTGCACGGCCTTCGTGCAGAGCACCAGCCTGAATCGGAAGCCGGCGCCGCCGAGGCGGCTGCTGCTCGTGGTCTGACGCCGCGGGGAGGTGCAGCGGGGCCGGCCACGTACGTGACGCGGCCGGCCCCTTCTACGGCGGGGCCGGGACCGGTCAGGAGCCGGAGCCCTGGCGGCGCATCCTCGCGGCAAGCAGGAGGCCCACGCCGGCAACGAGTGCGGTGCCAGCGCCTCCCGCGATCAGGGCCGTGTCGCCCGCACCGGTGGAGGCCAGCGAAGAGCCGCTGCCGCCCTGCGGGGTCACGGCGGTGTTGCCGGTGCCGGGGGTGGTTCCGGTGCCCGTGCCGGTGTCGTTCCCGGCGCCGGTTCCGGCGCCGGTGCCAGAGCCGTCCGCGCCCTGACCGCCGTCGCTCTTGCCGTCGTTCGTACCGTCGTTCCCGTCGTTCTCCTGCTGGGCCTTCTTGTCCTTCTCCCGGGCTTCGTGCTGTCCGGTGAGCAGGAACGCGGCGCGGTCGGCGGGGGTGCCCGCCAGAGCGGCGCGGCCGGCCTTGACCAGCTCGGGGCCACCCTCGCTGATGATCTGGGCGATCGCGACGCGGTTGTCCTGGTCCCGCAGGTCGTGCTGCGTCACCTCCAGGAAGTGGCGCAGCTCGGCAGGGGTCGGGGAGCCGTTCAGGAGCTTGCGGATCTCCTCGCTGAGGATGGGACCGTCCCAGCTCTCATCGATCCGGGCGAGCTCGACCAGGTCGTCCTCGGCCTGCGCAACGTGACGGCCCTTCTCCAGAAACGCGGAGCGGTCCGCCGGAGTACCCAGGAGGGCCTTCTTCGCGGCTTCCTTCACTGCGGGACCGGCGGTGTTGGTCAGGCGGGCGATCTCGACCTTGTTGTCGTCGTCGCGGAGCTCGTGCTGGGTGACCTCGTAGAACTTCCGGAGGTCTGCAAGGGTCAGCCCGTCGGCCCGGAGGAGGCCCTTGATTCCTTCCTTCAGGCCGGGGCCTGCATGGTTCAGGAGCCTGACGATGGCGATCCGGTAGTCGTCGAGACGGATGCGGTGCTGGTCGGTCTCGATGAACGCGCGCATGGCCGCGGGGCCGTCGGCGATGGCCTTGTGGCCGGCTTCCTTCATGTACCCGCTTGCCATCGGGTCGGCGATGATCGCGAGGATGGTCTTGCGGTCCTGCTCCGCCTCATCCTCGCCGGACGCGTCCGCGGCCTCGCGGTCGGGTGCGGTCGGAGCCGGCGGGTTGGTGGATGCGGCGGCCTCGGTTCCGTCGGCGAACGCCGGCGACGCGAGGAGGACGGCCGGAGCCAGAGCAGCAGTGGTCACAGCCGCGGCGATCCGGGACAACTTCACAGAAAATACCCCCAGAGGGAATGGTCTTTGCGCTGCAAGGACTCACCACTCCCACAGAAGGTTGTAGTGGCCAGCTGTATTCGTTTCGCATGTGGCCATCTCGCCACCCTCTGCACGAGGGCGCGATCGGCACGTACCCGGTGCGGGTGGTGTCCTGGCGACTACCTGATGCTCATTCCGCTCGGATGACTCCTCGGCGTCCGAGCCGGTTTCGGCCTGCCTGGCCGCTACATGGCCTGGACCGCGCTCTACGCCCCCATTACGTCTTGCCGATCCCCCACCACCGGCGCCTGTTCGGGCGGGACAACCCGGCACAGAAGGCGGTGTCGAAGACTCCGCACACGAAGGACCCTGACTGAGGCGGCAACTCGGTTCCCATACGCAGGTAGTGCCGCCCTTTCGCCCAGACACGGTGCCACTCTTCACGTTCTGCACTTGGCCTTCCACGCGGCGAGGGGCATCGATCTCGCTCAGCAGCGGGGCTGACACTTCTCCGCGAAAGACACCCCACGGAAGATCGCCAGTGATCGCCGCATGCGGCAGGCAGCACCTCAGGGGGGAGCTTGCCCTTCGGGCCGCGGACTCGGCTCGGCCTCCGGCGACCGCTTCTCCGCTTGTGCGACTTCGGGGCAGGAGGGGTTCTCGCAGCGGGTGTCAGCGTACTGCGGGACGTAGATGCCCATCGTCTTGTGCCGATGGACTGTCGCCGGCAGCGGCTCCTTGCAGGACGGGCAGAGATGCCCGGGGCGGGTTGCCGCATGGTGCTCTTCTTCGTACATGCACTGACTTTACGTCCATTTTGCCCTGCTTTGAAGAGATATTAGGCAATCGTTACTTGCTGTGCGCCGCGTCATCACTGTCTGTCGGCGGTGGCCGCAGCAGGCTCAAGGCTACGGACGCGGCAAGGACGACAACGATCACAGCAAGGCTCACCGGCGAGGGGATCTCCGGGATCGCGGGGCTGATGAGCTTGTGGGAGGCCTGCAGGGCCAGTTTCACGCCGATGAAGGCAAGGATCAGGGCCAGCCCCTGACCGAGGTAGTGGAAGCGGTCCAACATGCCGGCCAGCATGAAGTACAGCGCCCGCAGCCCGAGGATGGCGAACGCGTTGCTGCTGTAGACGATGAAGGCGTCGCTGCTGACCGCGAGCACGGCGGGCACACTGTCCACAGCGAAGACCAGGTCGGCCGCCTCGATCGCGGCCACCACGGCGAGCAGCGGTGTCGCGACCCACTTCCCCGCCTCCTTGACGAAGAACTTGGTCCCGACGTAGTCGTCCCGGACAGGCATGATCTTCCGGAGCAGCCGGACTGCGATGCTCCGACCCGGGTCGAAACTGTCGTCCTCCTCCTTCAGGATCTTGTACGTGCTGTAGAAGAGGATGGCGGCGAAGACGTACAGGACGGCCGTGAACCGGCTGACGACGGCGACGCCGGCGGCAAGGAACAGGCCACGGAACACCAGGGCGCCGAGCACGCCGAGGAAGAGCACGCGGTGCTGGTATGCCCGCGGGACCTTGAAGTAGCCGAAGATCAGGGCGAAGACGAAGAGGTTGTCGACCGACAGGCTCTTCTCCAGCAACCACGCCGTGGTGTACTCGACCCCGGCCTGCGTGCCCACGACGGTAAAGACGACACCACCGAAGACGAGGGCCAGGCTGATCCACACTCCGCTCCACGCGGCAGCCTCGCGGAAACCGATGACGTGGGCCTCTCTGTGGGCAAGGAGATCGACCGCCAGCGACAGCAGGACGGTGGCGGCGAAGGCGATCCACAGCCAGTAGGGCACATCGTGCACGGCGGGCCCCCGCGGGACGGCAGGTGGGGCAGCTTCCCTTACATATGAGTCTGGGGGACCCGCGCGGAGTTGTCCTCCGGCGGGTACGGTCCCGGTCCTGCCGTCGTGCAGCACCGTCCGCTGCGGCCGCAGCTGACGGTGCCCCCCTCGTCACAACGTGGTCCGTGAGGCTCACTGCCAGCGGAGGATCCCTCCGCCGACAGCGCGGGGTGACCGTGGACGAGCAGTGTGGGGTCCTGGCTCGAGCCGCTACTCCCGGAGATACGCACGAACCCGGGGCAGCTGCCGTGACAGCCGAGTGGCACGATCTCTTCCCGCTCGGACCGGGCGTTCGTGCACCCTGGTTCCAGCGGGCATCCAGGTAGGGCTTGAAGGCTTCGACTCGGATGGCTGGCCCTACCACTCCCCGCGGAACAGGTCCTTCGGGATGACCGCGTCGGCGAAGAGCTTGGCGGCGCGAAAGGTCGGCGGAGTCCCCGGCCGATGACGGATCACGGCCGGGCCGCCCGGTGGCCCGGCCGCCGGGCCCCTCTGCGCCGCCCTGCCCCTCGGCGCCGCCGGGCCTTCAGGCAGGACGGCCGGTTCCCCCACCCAACCCCCGTGCGGTCCACCAAGACGATCAACTGGGACCTGATCCACCAGCGGCACGACCCTCCCGACGGGCTCAGTCACCGCTGCGCGGTCGGTGGGTAGGAGCCCGGCGGGCTCAGCCCCAGGTCTGGCCGGCCGGTTCCTTGATGGTGCGGTTGATCCGGTTGAAGAAATTGGTCAGCGCGATCTCCAGGTTGATCGCGCCGATCTCCTCCTCGATGAAGTGGGCGTTGACCTCTTCCCAGATCGCGTCGGTAACCCCCTCCGCACCATCCTGCAGCCGGGTGGCGGCCTCGGCCAGGGCCAGTGCCGCGCGCTCCGCGTCGGTGTAGAACGGCGCCTCACGCCACGTCGCCACGTTGTGCAGCCGCTCGTCGGTGTCACCGGCCTTCTTCCCCCCGGCGACACTGGCGTACACGCACGCCGAGCAGCTGTTGATCTGGCTGACTCGCAGGTGGACCAGTGCGAGCAGCTTCGGGTCGACGCCACCCGCGGCGATCGCCTTCTGCAGGTGCCCGACCGCGGTCCAGACGTCGGGGTTGGTCGTGTTCTTGTTCTTGAGCCGGTTCTCCATGTGAGAGGTGCTCTCCTTGATCGGGGTTACGTTCCGGGGCTCGTGCCCGTCACCCCTATGACGGAGCAGTTTCGAGGAAGGTAACAACATGCCCGACGCCCACCCCACGGATACGGTCTCCGAGGCCTTCGAGGCCCACCGCGACCGGCTCCGAGCCGTCGCCTACCGCGTGCTCGGCTCACACGCCGATTCGGAAGACGTGGTCCAGGAGGCATGGCTGCGTCTGTCCCGACAGGACACCGGCACCATCGACAACCTCGGCGGCTGGCTGACCACTGTGGTCGGCCGCATCAGCCTCGATGTCCTGCGGTCGGGCCGGACACGCCCGCAAGTCGCCCTCGACGACCAGCTGCCCGAATTCACCGTGACGCTGGACGACGCTGCTGCTCCCGAAGACCTCGTGGCGCTCGGGGACTCCGTCGGCCTCGCGCTCCTCACGGTCCTCGACTCGCTGCGCCCGGACGAACGGCTGGCGTTCGTGCTGCACGACGTGTTCTCCGTACCCCACGGGGAGATAGGAACGATTCTCGGCAAGTCCGCCGACGCGACCAAAATGCTCACCAGCCGCGCCCGCAGGAAAGTACAGGCCGCCCCGCAGCCGGCGAGCGCCGGACGCCCGCAACGCGAGGTGGTCCAGGCGTTCCTGGCCGCGGCCCGCAACGGTCAGTTCGAGCAGCTGCTGCAACTCCTGGACCCCGAAGTGAAGTTCACCGTCCACGCTCCGAACGGCCGGTTCGTCACGCTCGGAGCCACCGAAGTCGCCACCCGCGCGCGGGTGGCCGGCGGCACAGCTCGAGCGCATGCGGCGACCGTCAACGGCTGCCCCGGTGTCATCGCCTGGAGCGAGGACGGCACCCCGCTCTCCGTCCTCGCCTTCATCGTCACCGACGGCCGGATCACCGAGATCACCGCGGTGATCGATCCGGCCGAACTCGCGCTCATGAACCTGCCGGATCCGGTGTGACTTCCTACCGGCGACAGGCCGCTCGCCCTCGATGTGGCCCACGCCGGACCCCGCAGAGACGGTGAACGTATCCACCTGATGGGCGGAGAGTGCTGGCTTGGGATCGCCGTGAGTGCCCCCGCACCGATCGCCAGGGTGCCCTGAAGTGAGACGACCGCCCGACCCGGTGCCGGGTGGTCGACATCCCTCCGTCGTTGAGCCCGCCGCTTCCCACCCCTGGCTCACAGGATCCTTGCCACCAGGCACCACAGACATCCGATGAACCCTGACGGCGGCGGCATGTCGATGCGGGAACGGGAGCGGGAGTGTACGCACGACGTGACGCGGTGGACCGTGCTCAAGACGATGGACTCCGCCTGGCCGGAACCCCGCCAAACCTGCTGCCGCAGGCTGAAGCACGGTCCACGGACGACCCGGCCCGCGTGGGACTTGAGAGGATCGTTCCATGGCAGACAAAGATGATCAGCTGACCCAGGTCGCCTTTGGCGTGTCAGAAGTGTCGGCCGCGGCTCGCAACCAAGCCCTGCGGCTGCTTGAAGCCGACACCTCGCTGCACGCGGCGTGGATCTCGGGGGTGGCAACGAACCGGTCGGCGCCGGAGGAGATCCTCCGCCGCGTGTTCACGCTCGACCCCCTGCCCGACGGCGTCCTCCTGTGGCTCCGTCACGGCCACCTTCCCCCCGCAGCCGTGAAGGCCGCGATCACTCACCGCGACCCTCAGGTCCGCAGGGACCTCGCGGGAAACGGCTCCCTGCCGGCGGACGCGCTCGCCGTACTCGCCGAGGACTCTGACCCGAAAGTGCGGTGGATCGCCGTCATGATGGCGGGCGAGTACAACGTCACGCTCCCGACGGAGCTGACCGTACGACTCGCCACCGGACCGGAGGCCCGGCTGCGGTTCGCCTCCATCGGGCTGCCCGGCCTACCGGACGAGACGCGGCTCGCACTGGCCGAGGACCCCGACCCTCACGTCCGAGCGGGCGCCCTCGGTTCCTGGAGCTGGCCCAGGCTGCGCCCCGAGGTCCGAGCCGCGGCCGAGGCGGACCCCCACCCCCGGGGTACGCAAGGCGGCCGAACGCGCCGCCCACATCGAAATGCCCCTGCCGACGACGCTCGCCTACTTCCTCGCAGAAGCGGACGAACGCCGCCGCAGCGACGCCGCGTACAAGGCACCCGTCGACGCCGCCCTGGCTGCCCATCTCGCCACCCACGACGACAGTTCGCTGCGCCGCGGAGCCGTCTGCAACCCGCACGTGTCCACGGCGCTCGCCCTCACGCTGGCCGCCGACCCCGAGCCCGCCGTCCGTCTTGCCCTGTCCATGCGCGGCGACATCACCGAGGAGCAGCGGGCAGCGATCGACTACACCGTGCACGAAGGCCGCTTTGGGGTGCCGGGCTGGGTGGAGGAACGCTTCGGTGACCCGGGCGCGCTGCGGGAGATCGCGGCCTCCAGTCACGTCCTGCTGCGCCGGGGCGTCACGTGCGCGCCCGAGCTTCCCGCGGATGTGATCGAGAAGTTGGCAGCGGACGAGGACTACTTCGTCAGGCTGATGCTCTGCGAGAACGACCACGCCCCGCACGAGCTGCTTGTGGAGATGTTCGCCGACTGGAAGGGGCTGAGCTGGGGGATGCTGGCCCGCCGCCGGAACTTCGCCCGGCCCGGCCTGGCCCGGTACGCGGACGACCCGAACTACCGACTACGACTCGCCGCGCTCGCCGACCCGGAGGGCACACCGGAACTCGTCGAACGACTCTCCCACGACCCGGACGACACCGTCCGCGGCCGAGCGGCCGCCGACCCACGCCTTCCGCACGCACGGCTCGTCGAACTCCTCGGCAGCAACCACATGCCGTACACAGCAGCTGCCAACCCCGCGCTGCCCACCGAACTCATGCACCCGCTACTCGACATCGCGGGTGTTCAACGCTGATGCGTCGAGTGACAGCACCAGGGTGCCGTCCACGATGAGCACAGCGTCCTGTGCCGAACCGCTCGGGAGGCTGAATTCCCAGTTTCGTAACCAGCAGCTGCGGAACGGCCCTTAAAGTGGCTAACACGATGAACTGCTTGGCCACCAGTTATAGGCATCCCGGCTCGCCATCGGCGACGAACCGTGTCAAGGACTGCTCCAGCAGCTCGAGAAACTGTCGTAGGTCATCAGCCACCTGGTCGAGCTCGGGTTCGTCCAGCGACGCAGTTCGCGTCCGGTAGATCACTCCGCCAGGGCTAGCAACATAGGACAGGCCGCCACCGTTCGAGCCGATGACCAGGCCACCGTCCTTCTGATCCGCGCCGACACCGACAGCTCCGTACTGCTGGAACCGGAGCAGGACATCGGCTGCCGGGTCGACGAAGTAGCCGTTGCCAACGTCCTCCCAGGTGACGTCGCCGATGCTGTCGTAGAAGGTGCCCAGATCGGCAGGCATGATGCTGACCTGAGCAAGCGTGCGAGCCGCGACCTGGTCGGCGTGATCGGCCACCCGGACCTCATTGGCTCCTGAGGGAAAGCCGTGCCGGCGCTCGAACTCGTCTGTCATTGCCTTCAGGGTCTTCGAGACCCTGCTGGTCCACGAGGTCAGCCAGGCGGGCGAAAGCGAACGGTCACTCATGATGCCGGATCATGGCACGAGCTGCGGACATCTATACGCGCCCGGCAACCCTGCGTTGAAGGTCAGCGCAGTGCCCTGAGCTGTCGGTGGGTGATGAGGCAGCAGGCGAGTTTGAGGAAGGCTTCGTGCATGTCGGCCCTGCGTTCCCAACGGATGCGCAGGCGCCGGAAGCCGTGCAACCAGGAAAACGCCCTCTCAACCACCCAGCGGTAAGTGCCCAGCCCAGTGCCGTGCCGTGTCCCTCGCCGGGCGATCGCCGGAACGATGCCACGGGCTCGGACCTGATCACGGTAGACGTCATGGTCATAGCCGCGGTCTGCGCACAGCGAGTCGGGCTTGCGGCGCGGCCCCGGACAGGCGGGACCGCGTCGAGTAAGGGCAGGAGCTGGGTGACGTCGTTACGGTTGTCGCCAGTCAACAGGACCGCAAGCGGAGTGCCGTGTCCGTCGGTGATGAGGTGGTGCTTCGAGCCGGCCCGCCCACGGTCGACCGGCGACGGGCCCGTCTGGCTCCCCCTTCTAGCGCCCTGACGTGTGAGGAGTCGACCACGCAGCGGGACCAGTCCACCCGGGAGGCCGCGTTGAGCTCGGCCAGCAGGACCTCATGCAAGCGGTGCCAGACGCCGGCCTCGTTCCAGTCCCGCAACCTACGCCAGCACGTCATGCCGGAGCCGAAGTCGAGCTCCTGAGGCAGATGTTCCCACTGGACTCCGGTGTGCAGCACCTACGGGATCCCGCAGAGCACCTCCCGGTCCGGCAGCGGCTTGCGGCCGGGATGTCGAAAGCGTCGCTCGCGCTGCGGCAGCACCGGCTCCAAGCGGTCCCACGGCTCATCCGACACGATCCACGGTGACGTCCCCACATGGGGTCGAAGGCTCAACCCCCGTCCCGGGCACGGCCGTCACTGCCTGCCCATCTCAATCCGTCCGTGTCGTATGGCGGGGACGGAAGGTTCCATTCGGCGTCTGAGCGGCAGACAATCTGTCGAAGTTCGCGGGCGCTTCGTGGCGATATGGCCTGCATCACGGTGTCGAGGAGGGCCCGGGCTTCGAGAGGGTTGCCGCAGCAGTACCAGTGCACGTTGCCCCACTCGTAGTCGTGCCACAGAGCGCGCTCGGGCTGGTGGACGTAGTCCTTCCACAGGCCCACCGCTGCGCTGACGTCGCCTGGCTGCAGATAGTTGCGGGTGCGCTCGAGATGGATGATCTCGGACAGTGCACGCGAAGACAGTCCATCGATGACCGGCCTTGCACCCGTTGTCTGGTGGCTGCCGGGGGCGCCGGCACGGATCTGTCCTGGCCGTCTACGCGGCATGGACCTTTCGGTTCGTCGTCATGCGGTACATGGTGCCACGTCCTCGAATGGCATCTCGGACGGATCCGCTCGCAAGGGGATTCGCCGGACCTGGGGGCGGCCTTCGTCTGATCATGCTCCGACCAAGGTGCAGGTGACCACGACGAAGGCCGCGACGGTGAGTCTGCTGCCTGATGTAGCGCGGAGGGAAGCGTTCGAGGAGGCATCACGCTTCCGGGGCGAGTCCTACGAGTGTCTGACCGCTCGGCGCGACGAGTTGTTCGAGTTGGTGGACGCGGTGCTGTGTGCGGGTGCGGTGAAGTCTGTGGTCGATCTGACGCTGTCGCCCGAGCACCGCCGTGGGGCGTAGCGATGTACGGCGGCCTGAACCACGGCCGGATCGACGTCGATCGGCTGCGGACGGTGCTGGCCGGGCTGTCACTTCCGCGCTTCGATGGCGGGCGCCTGGTCCTGTCGGTCGATGTGTCGCCGCGGTTTCGTTCGGACGCACCGCGCTCGGCCGAACGACTGTTCTGCCACGTCTACGGCCGAGCGAAGACAGCGTCACAGTTCATTCCGGGCCGGCCCTGCTCTTTCGTCGCCATTCTGGAGCCGGGCGCCACGTCCTGGACCGCGGTCCTGGACGCGGTCCGGCTCGGGCCGGCGGATGACGCGTCAGCGGTCACCGCCGATCAGCTAAGGAGTGTGGTCGAGCGGCTCATCACCGCGGGCCAGTGGGAGAACCGGGGACCCGGCCATCGTGATCGTCAGCGACGCGGGCTACGACGTTACCCGCGTGGCCTGAATCCTGCGCGACCTCCCCGTCGAGCTCGTCGGCCGGGTCCGCTCCGACCGGATCATGCGTCTGCCGAAACCACCCAGAATGCACGGCGGCAACGGCCGGCCGCCCAAGCACGGCCCGGAATTCCGCTTCACCAAGCCGGAAACCTGACCCGAGCCCGCGATCCCCACCGCCACTGATCCACCAACTACGGCAGGGCCCAGACCCAGGCGTGGGACCGGAAGGGTACACCCCCGGCTCACCCACAGGTCTTCCTGGCTAGACCATGAAGGTGAACTACCGGTGGTTGAAGAGACGTTGATGCGGCTGAAGGTCGAGCATCTGTCGAAGGGCCGGGATCCCCGGCCGGTGTGGTTGTGGTCCTCCAAGACCGGCGCCACCCGGGACGACGTGGACCGATTCTGGCAGGCACTTCTTCGCCGCTTCGATCTGGAGCACACCTTCCGGTTCGCGAAGCAGACCCTGGACCACTCCGAAATTCCGTGCTCCCGAGGCGGCGGACCGCCGGACCTGGATCCTGATCGTCGCTCACACCCAGCTCCGGCTCGCCCGACCACTCGAACCAGATGTCCGCCGGCCCTGGGAGAAACCCACCACCTCCGGCCGGCTTGCCCCGGCCCTGGTCCGCCGGGGGTTCAGGAACATCCGCGCTCATCTCGCCTGCCCAACGCGTGTTCCCAAACCCCGAGGAACCGGCGCCGGACGGCGCCCGGCGCCAAGAACAAACAGCGGGCACCCCGCTACGACGTCGGCAAGACCGTCAAACGCCCCGAAACCCTCAAGGTCATGGGCAAGCCTGGAAGATCTTGGTGGATGAAGAACAGGCTTAGACGTGGTTTCTTATGGCGTTTCCCAGGGTCACGGGCCATGCGGGGATACTGCTGTGGTGCTGTTGACGTGGATCTCTGAGGTGGCGGACGAGCCCCTGGTGCTGGAGCCGGCTGACCGTCGGGTGGAGTGGGAGACCAACACCTGGTGGCTGAGCGCGGAGGACGAGGACAGGAGGTCGTTGTACGTCTCCGCCGTGGTGGCCGCCTTCGAGCGGACTGCCTCAGCCATCCAGGTCCGTATCCGCGAGCTAGGCTTTCCCGGGGTCGCGACGTTCTACGTGTGGCATGACGAGCAGGCCGGTCAGCTCCGGTGCTCGACGGGATCGGTGCTCGCGGAAGCATTGCCGTTCGGCGGCGCCTACGAACCTTCCGACGACCTCGGGCCGGTCATCGAGGGGTTTCTGGCCGACAGCGAGCCGGGCGCCATGGACTGGTCGGGCCTGAAAAGCGGGCAGAAACACTCGGAGCCGACCGCGGCCGAGCCTGAGGTGGTGCCCATCCGGGTCTGGGCTCGCAGCGTTGGAGCAGCCTCACGCTGATCGGTGCTGTTGGCCCGGAACGAGGTGCGGGCGGCGGCAACCTGATGCGGATGGCCCGGGATGAAGCCCAGGGGTTCCCATGGAAGCACCGACAGGACGCCCGGCGGCACTTCATCGGTCCGACCCGGGCCGCAACCCGCCTGAGGTATTGGATTGTCACCGCCCCAGGATGATGAAGCAGGTTCCGCATGCAGTCGACGTGAGCCACTGCCGGCAGAGGAGGCCTGGTAGCCGGCGGGAGTTGACCACGACCAAACGCGGCAGTCCGGCAGGCCGCAGCCTCGGCGATACAGACAATCCATGCGCGGCACCGCCCCTCGCCGCCGCCCTTGGTTCCTATCCGGGGCAGTCGTCCGCAGCCCCTATTTCGGAACGCGCGGCCACATGCCCAATTCGGAAAGAATGATCTTTCCGAACACGGCCGGCCGCTGCTGCCCGAGTCGTTGCGGGGGCGGAATCGACTGGACGGTCGCAGGGTCCTCAAACGGGATCGTGTGGCGGTTCCGTACCGGGACTGCGTGGCGGGATGTTCCTGACCGGTGGGGGGCACGCTCAGCGCAGAAGGCGCCTTCCGCTTGAACCGGCAGAACTCTTCGACAAGGTTCATCGTCCCAGCTCAGAAGGCACTTTCCTATGCCTCGCCGCTTCCGGCCTCATCTCAATCGAAACGGCAAGGTCAGTCGCTGCGGACCCGCTCCCACAACAGCCCGTCCCGCCAGCTCCCGTCGAGAACGATTGAGGAGTGGGCGACGCCGTACGGGCTGAACCCGTTGCGGCGCAGCACCCGCTGCAACGGCAGATTCTCCAGATTCGTGGACGCCTCTGCTCGGTGCAACCCGAGTTCGTCCCTCATCACCCGGAGTACAAGCCCGACGGCGCGCCCGGCGTGCCCTTGATGCGCCCCGGAGCTATCCACGTCGCGTGCGGTGAACGGTTGCGCCCTATTCGCTCAGCCCCACAACTCCCCAGCCCCGCCGGGCGGCTTCGGACAGGACGCGGCCCCAGTCGTCCAGCAGGGTGGTGAACTCGTCGAAGTCACTGACCCATCCCCGGGAAACGGCGGCGTGCTCGTTGTAGGCCTCACGCAGCCCGCCGAGCCGGGGCCGTACCCGGTCCGACGTCGAGGCCAGCCCCCGGACGGTGTCCGGCGACCGCGCGAGCAGCACTCCATGGGTGCCTGATGGGTCGTCGCCGAAGAAGCCCGGATCCATGTGCTCCGCCTCGCCGTCCGGCCCTCCCCAGATCAGCCCGAGCAGCAAGGAGTCCAAATCGGCCCTCACCAACGGGTCGGCATGGTGGCGTACAGACTCCCACCGCTCCCCGGCCCAGAAGTGCGCCTTGAACGAACCGAGGGTCCCCCGGAACTCGTAGACGGCGAAGGAGGTGCTGTGAGGCCCTCGCGGCCAGTCCCAGCCACCTTCGATCACCGGTGCGTCGTGATCCCACAACCCGGTCTCGTCGGCGTACCAGGCATCCCGCAACCGCGACAACCTCTCCCTGGGCGGAACCTTTCCCAGCCAGGCCCAGTCGGCGATCAGTACATTGATGTCCAGCCCCATACCCGTGAGCGTACCGATCACCCGTTCGGCAAGGTGCCGTGCTGGAGCCTCGCCTCGGATGCCTGCCGGCGACGGCATCGCTGTCGAGTTCGGCGGTGCCGTCGTTGTTGAGGGCGTTGCTGATGCGGCCGTAACTGGTGTCGGTGTCCAGGGCGGCGAAGACTTCGCGGGGCGCCGACCTGACGTTGCCGTGGTGGGTGCTCAGGGGGCGGTGCCGCGCACGGCCTCGGTGATCCGGATGTTGCGTCTGTGAGTGCTGATTTCCCCGGGGTCGTCGGCCGACCTCGGCGTCGCAGCTACGCCTGTCACGGTGAGGCGGACGCTCGTGGCCTCGTCGATCTTGACCTGGCGGTACGCGCCTTCAAGAGCGATGCCAACGAGCCGTCCCACGCCGCGAAGCTCGGGGGTGCCGACACTCGCCTCGACGCTGGGGCCGGGGGCTGACGGTGGAGGTTGGCTAGATAGAGATGAGACCTGGCTAGGACGGTTGTTCCGCGGGTGTGAGCTCGATCGCGACGGCCGGGATCGCGGCGGGATTGCGTCCTGCAAGACGGCAACCAAGGCAGTCGGGGTGGCCTCGCCGTGCCGCTGTGTCACGGACGCGCCAGTGCTGTTGATCGACCGGACGCGGTCCGGTGGCCTTGCCCCACCCTGCCAGGTGAAGGAACCAGGTGGTGAGCGCGGCGAGGGCAACCACAGCTCCACCCAGCGCCAACCCCATGGTCGAGCGGGCTGCGAATGCCACGCCCATCGCCGTGCAGCCGGCAGTGGCTATCCCGGTGCCTGTCCAGCCGGCAACCGTGTGGCCCATGTCGTGGTCTCCGTGCACACTCACGGTCGTCTCCTCAGGAAATGGGATGCTGGGGCGGCGAGCCGTGGCTCACCCGCCAGAAACATCTTATCTCGCAAGATAATTTACTTAGATACTAAGGGGATATGTGGTGCAGGGCAAGGTGCGACCGGCGGCGACAGCCGAGCAAGCGCTGTACGCGATGGACCGGATGATCGCGACCGCACAGTTCGGGCAACAGGACATCGCGCGGCTGCTTGGCCTCAATGTCACGGATCTGACCTGCCTCGGCTTCCTCGTCGAAGCCGCCACGGCGGGCGAATCTCTGGTGGCCGGCGACCTCGCCGACCGGGCGCGGCTGACCACCGGTGCGGTGACCGGCGTCCTCAACCGCCTCGAGAAGGCCCAGTACATCCGCCGGCAGGCGGACCCGCAGGACCGCCGTAGGGTCCGGGTGGTCATGGAGGAGTCCGCACTGGAGCGCATCCTTGAGGCCTACGGCCCCTTCTACGAGCGCCTGGGCTCGCTCTTCGCCGACTACAGCCCGGACGAAATCGCCGTACTGGCGGACTGGTTCACCCGCGCCAAAGCCCTGCTCCAGGACTCATTGGACGAGATCCGCCAGGGCGTCTCCGGATGGTCTCCGTCTGACCGCTGAACACCCCGTCGATTCACGCGACCCCACCATCGCCCCCGCGGTGGAGCGTTGGTGCAGGCAACGCAACGACGAGCTCCCCCGCACGACTCCATGGCAACGGCCGGCCGGTGACAGCGCCGAAGCCGAGGCGGACTGCACCGGGCGCCGCGTGGAGAGAAGCTGGTCGCCGGGCGGGCTCATGAAGTGGCCCTCCCGCTCCTGGGGCAGACCTGTTTGGCGTTCGGCAGTGACCATCCGCTTCCACCCCTCGCTGTCCGGAGCGGGCTCGTCGGGCTGGTTGCATCACCTGACGCCGGAGGCTGCGGCGCGCCACCGGGCGCTGGTGGAGCTGTCCGCCAGCACTCCATTCTCTGCACCCGCAAGGCCGGACAAGACGACACGACTGACAAGCCGTTGCGGGAGGGCGGGCAGCGGACAGCTGGTATCGAGGGGACCCGTCGATCTGAGACGCCTCCAGCCGCTGGGCCGGTGAGGACACCGAAATTTGCCTGGTCAAGGCAGCGTTCAAGATCGTAAAGTCGGGCCATGCCTCAGGAAATACCCACCGAGACCCTGTCCGCCGCGCCGTTCCGGCCGGTGCTGACCCGTCATGCCGACGCCGAGACCTGCGCCGATCCCAGCAGTGTGATGACGCTGCTCGCCGACTCGGACAGCACGGCCGACGGCTTCACCAGCTACCGGTCCACCTTCGCCAAGGGGGCCGTGGGGGCACCCGCACACTTCCACACCAAGGCGACGGAGCTGTTCTTCGTGATCAGCGGATCACTCCAGGTGCTGGTGGGCGAGGAGGTCACTGTCCTGGAGGCGGGCGACTTCCTGGCTGTGCCGCCCCATACGCCGCATGCCTTCGCGGCCGCGCCCGGCTGTGAGGCGGACGTTCTGTTCGTGTTCACGCCGGGCATGGGCCGCTTCGACTATCTGCGGCTGCTCGGGCGGGTCATGCGCGGCGAGGCCGACCCGAAGGAGATCGCCGAGTCGGCGGAGCGGTTCGACAACCACTACGTCGACAGCCCGGCCTGGCGCGCCGCCCTGGAGGCGTCGGCGTGATCGCCTCCACTGTTCATGTCAGGGTGGCGCGGCCCTCGCGGGACCTGGCTGCGGCCGAACGCTTCTATGTCGACGGCCTGGGCCTGAACGTCCTGTGGCGTACCACCGAGCGCGTCCCCGGCAAGCACGACCTCGTGATGGTCGGCCCGTCCGACGCCGGCTGGCATTTCGAGCTGACGCACGACCCCGAGCACCCGTTGGAGCCCACCCCGACCGTGGACGACCTGTTCGTGCTCTACCTCGGCAAACCGGCGGACGAGGAGGTGGTCGACCGTTTGGTGGAGGCCGGTGGTACACGTGTCCCGGCCCACAACCCGTACTGGGACGAGCACGGAGTGACGATCGCCGACCCGGACGGCTACCGTCTGGTGCTGTGCTCCCGTACCTGGACCTGAGCAGTGTCCGGCGAGTCACGGAGCCCAGCCAGGGCCGCATGCGGCAAAGCTTGACGTGCCGTGAATGAGGTGGGCGCGCTTGCCATACCTCGTCGCGACGGCCGGCGGTTCCTGCGTACGTCGATCGTCCGCTCGACTTCATTGCTGCATTTGCAGCTCGTCTTGTCGAAGCCGGTGGGCCGTCCGCCCCGGTTGCCGCGTACCAGCAGTTGTCCTGCTGGTACGCGAGGTTCGGGACTGGTGGCGTACACGTGGGCAGTCGCGGTCACGGCAGCACGGGAGATGTCCGTTGAGGGCTCTGGAGGGGCTGCCCGGCCCCTCCTCCAGAGCCCGAATCGCCGGCAGGTCCCGGCGTCCCTCACCGGTGGGCTTCCGGTTGGGGGAAGCTGTCGATCACCTTGCTTCGATCGGCCCAAGACCCGTTCTGCTGACCGGCCTTGGTCGGATGCACCTTCAGTCGGACCCTGTCGTCGTACGTCACGCCTCCACGCCCCAAGGCTGATGCCGACGCCCCGCACCAAAGACGGGTCACATTGCCCGCCGGACAGGCATAACTCCTCACCGCTGCCGCACCCAACCGCTCACCCGACCGAAGGACGATATGAACCTCTTCGACCGCCGCGTGGTCATCACCGGTGCGGGCCGCGACTTCGGCCGCTCGCTCGCCCACCACTTTGCCGGTCTCGGCGCCGAACTCTTTCTCGCCGCACGCACCCTGGAAGCGGCCGAGCGCACCTGCGGTGAGATTCGCGACCGTGGTCACGACCAGGTGCACGCTTTCGCCTGTGACCTCGCCGACTCCGCCTCAATCCGTGAATTCGCCGCGTCGGTCGGCCGCCGCACCGATCGCATCGACGTCCTCGTGAACAACGGTGCCCGCTGGTTGGAAGGCCCCGACCTCCTTTCTGTCTCCGACGAAGACGTGGCCGACACACTCGCCTCGGGCAGCACCGGCACCATCCTCGTGACCAAGAACCTGCTGCCGCTGCTTCTCGCCTCCGACCACCCCGACGTGGTCACGATGGTCTCCGCCTGTGGTGTTCCCGGCGCTCAGCACCCCGTGGCACACGAGGCCTACCACGCGGCCAAGCACGGCCAGAGGGGCTTCACCGAAGCCCTCTCGCGACGTCTGCGCCCTCAGGGCGTCCGCGTGATCTCCCTGTTCCCGCCCGACTTCGACAGCGGCCGCGACCCGCTGTCCCCGGAGTGGGACGCCACCCCGCGCGGCGCCCAGGACCCGCTCGCGGCACAGTCGGTGATCGACTGCGTGACCTTCGCGATCCAGCAGCCACGCGACTGCTACATCAGCGCCTTCCACTTCGAGTCCCTGCACCCTTCCACCTCGGCCGACGGCACGTCGCAGCTCTGAGCGGCCCCGCCCTCTCCACGGTGTCGCGCCGACGGGGGTGAGCGCCGACGCAACAGGCTCCCGCGCGTCGGCGCCTCGGCGAACGCCGCGGCGGATGCGAGATCAACTCCGTGACCACAAACCACAGTTACGACTCACCGAACCAACCCCAGACTCACACACGCGGAGGCGCTGCCCAGCCGAAACGCTCCGCATCACGAGATCAGGGACAGAGCCGGTGGACGTGCCCCGGCCCGGGCGATTCAACGGAAGGCGTCGGCGTTCTCCGAAGCCCACTGCTGGAAGGGGCGGGCCGCCGATCCAGTGACCTGCGAGACAGTGTCGCGCACCATGAGCAGCTCATCGTTCACATCGCCGCCCGTGACGTCGAGCACTGCGTCTGCGGCCTCGGCTCCGAAGACCGCGGCCATCTGCGCGAAGGCCTCTTGGCGGCTGATCTCGGCGAAGGCAACCTCCCGCCCCAGTGCTGCCGCGATGGCCTCGACCTGCTGTCGGGCGGTCACCGGCTCGGGACCGGTCAAGGCGTATGTGCATCCCTGGTGGCCGGGCTCGGTCAGTGCCACCCTTGCCACCGACGCGATGTCGGCAGGATGGATGGTCGGCAGTGCGATCGCGGCGTACGGCGCACGGACGGTCTCACGGTCACGAATGGCAGCCGCCCACATCAGGGAGTTCGAGGCGAACTGCGTCGGCCGCAGGATCGTCCAGGCCATGCCGCTCGCCTTGAGCAGTTCTTCCACCGCCAGGTTCTCGCCCGCGGGGCCGAGGTGGAGGTGGGTCTGGACGGTGATGGACGACACCAGCACGACGTGCTCCACACCCGCCTGCCGGGCGGCTTCGAGTATGTCGGCGTCCGAGCCCAGACGCGACACAAGAAACAGCGAGCGCACCCCTTCCAACGCGGGCTTCAACGAGGCCGGCTCCGCGAAGTCGCCCTCCACGGCCTCGACGCCTTCGGGGAAGACAGCCCGTGAAGCATCACGGGTAAGGCCTCTCAGCGGCCCGACACCACGTGCCTGCAGCTCGTTCAGCAGGGCGCTGCCTATGTTTCCGGTTGCTCCGGTAACGAGGATCATGTGCATGTTTCCCGTCGTCAGATGATCAAGTAACGACACTAGAACCTCAACTGCGCTTCAGGTCAACTAAGCGCCTGGTGATCCCAGCGGCTGGGCACGTTCTGATCACTCCCATCTGCAGGTAGGGCCCACTCGGGATGCGCTGGACGTGTTCACCCGCCTTGGATCGAGCGAGGTGGGAAACGATCTCCGGTGATTCAAGAAACGATCTTCACGTAACTCCGAAATGCCTGGTCAGACACCCTGGTGGACACCCCTGTGGTGGGTGGCGACAGGCGCCGACAAGCACGCCGGCTCACCCGGGCCTAGCGTGGACGTGCAGCCGGTCCACCAGAGAAGGGATCACGGCCATGAGCAGCGCCATGGACAAGGCCAAGGGCAAACTCAAGGAGGTCGCCGGAAAGATCACCGGCAACGAGCGACTTGAGGCCGAGGGCAGGACCGACCAGGCAAAGACCAAGATCCACGATGCGGTGAAGAGCGTCCGCGAGCGCGCCGAGGGCATCAAGGACTCACTCAAGCGCGACCGCTCCTGATCGAGCCGACGCAATGAGGCCCGGTTCCGCGTGGTCTTCTTCGCCGGGTCTCCCTGACGGCCGTCCTCTTCGCCGGCGTCACTGTCTTGGCCGCGGCCTTCTTCTTCGGCTTCGACATCTCGTGGACGGTGACAGTCTCGCCGGTCTCGCCGAGGGAGGCCTTCGCCGTGGCTACGGGCCGTCGAGCGGGTGGATCCACGTCAGATCGGCCGACTGAGCGTTCGTACCGGCTGACGAAGTCCGCGCGGTTGCGAGTTTCTCTGCCGGGTGGTGCTCTCTGTGGCCAGGCGGGGGTGGTCGTCGACGGCGGAGGGTACGTAGTCGCGGCCCCTATGGCTGTGGGTGGCCGGGACGGCCTGTCGGCCCAGCGTCCTGTGTCCGACTCCGTCGGCGATCCGGCCCGGTTTCCGCACGTCAACTCGCCGCTACAGCTCGTAGTCCTGGGCCAGCTCCTCCCAACGAATGCTGCGAAGCGCAAGATCAGCATCCTCACCCGCCGGTACCTCCGGTGCTGCCTGGAACCAGGCAAGGACGAGGGTGGAACCGTCCATTGCCGGGTCGAGCGCCGTGGAGTCGAAGACACCGACGCAGGCCACTGCAGGCAGCACCTCAACGGGGCCGAAAGCGCCGGCGGTCTCGTCCGGGTACTCGCGGGAGGGCGGAACAAGATGGACCGGTGTGGAGGAAAACGCGCGTTCGGCCTGCCGCTGGAGCCAACTGACCTTCAGGTCGTTAATGCGCTTGCACGGGTATCCCTCCAGCATCCCCCCGTAGGTCGAAGACATCCGCAGCTCGGTGAGCCGGATCGAACGACCGGACGAGAGGACTATGTGACCCAGTGACATGCCGACACCCTATGCGCACAGTTCACTTCCGAGGTTCGGGTGGTGGGGAACGGGTCGCGTACAGCGATCATCAGCTGACCCGCCTGGGTGAGTCTGCGACCGCCATGCTCTTCCGCTGCACGGTCTGCATGATCCACCTCGCCTACGTCGACGCATCGTAGGAGTGGCTACGTCGGCAGTCTGCGGTAGCAGATGAGGGTGCAGGCGATGCTGGTGAAGGCGAGGAAGTGGTCGGCTTTACGTTCGTAGCGTCCTTGGAGACGGCGGCAGCCGGCGAGCCAGGCCATGGTGCGTTCGATGGTGCAGCGGTGACGGCCCAGCCGCTGCGAGGACTCGACACCCTTGCGGGCGATGCGGTGGGTGATGCCACGTTCGCGTACCCATCTCCGCAGGTGAGAGTGGTCGTAGGCCTGTTGCCGTGGAGCTTGCCCGGCTTGCGCCGTCTGCGTCTGCGGCGGGACCGGATCGGCGGTATGCCCTTCACCAGCGGAATCAGGGCCTGACTGTCGTGCAGGTTCGCCGCCGAGATCCGGACAGAGTTGGCCCGACAGAGATGGGCAGCCTGTCCGCTCAGTGATCAGGGGGATCTTCGAGCCGTACTTGCCCCAGTCGACAGGATTCGGACCTGTCAGGTGCCCCTTTTCAAGGCCCGCATGTTCACCGAGTCGATCGCACAGCGGGACCAGTCCAGCTCGCCTCGGGACCCGAGTTCGTCGAGGACCCGGCGGTAGGGCTTGGCCCACACCCTGGCCTTCGTCCACTCGGCGAAACGCCGGTGGGCCGTTGCTCCCGATGGTCCGAACGACGCGAATGGCAGCTGCTGCCACGGGCAGCCCGACGTGGCCACGAACACGATCGCGGCCAGCACCTCCCGGTCGCCTTGCCGACGCCGGCCACCACCCTGAGACCGCGAAGGAGCCTCCGGCACCACCCGCTGGACCAGCTCCCACAACTCGTCCGGCACCAGCCGCTCAACAATCCCCACCACGGCCCGCAACCTACCGACCGGCCACATGAGATGACCTCCAAGTGGTCGGCGCGCCGGAAGTCCTTCGGGGGTAGACGTGACGGTTGGCTATGTGGTCTGGGGTCTCAGGCGGCGGGCAGACCGCTAAAAGGTCGCGATCACCGTGGTTTTAGTGGGGCAGCCCCAACTCGCCTGCACGCAGCCCGGCCTGGAAGCGGGAGTTGGCCTCGAGTTTGGCCATCAGCTCGGCGACATGTCGCCGGTAGGTACGCAGTGAGAGGCCGAGCCGTTTGGCTGCCGATTCGTCGGTGAGGCCCGAAGCGAGGGCTTTGAGAATCATGCGGCCGTCGGCATCGAGGTGCGGGACGTCGCTGCGCAGATAGGTTTCGAGATCGATGGCGGCGTCCCAGGTCGCCCGGAACAGCGAGTGAACACCGTCGATCAGGATCTGAGACGTCGTCACGGTGTACTCGCGGCCGGTGGGGGTCTCCTGGCCGGCAAGAATCATCACCCGCCGGTCGATGAGGATGGTCTCGTGCGGCAGCGGCGAACGGCTGATCCGAACGAGAGCGCCCTTGCTCCGCACCAGCCGCAGATGCGCGCGGGCCTCCTCGTCGGCGAGTGCCACAGGGCTGAGCAGCTTCCGAGGGGTGAAGTCAGCGGAATCCGCAGCGCGCATCCGATTCCGGACCGCAGCCCTGGCTCCCGGTTGCGACCAAGTCTTGAGATCCCGGGCGGCGCACAGGAACTCGGTCCGCGCGGACTCGAAGAGATGACCTGCTCGCGCGGTCAGCTCTGCGTCTCCTCGCACTGAAAACACCTCTTCGTTCCGCATCCCGCCAGTCTGGCAGCAAGCTGCCACGAGCTCGCTGGGCGTCGTGACGGCGGACACCATGAGCGTCATGACGACCAAGACTTTCTCCCTCGGCGGAGAGCTGACGATCAACCGGCTCGGCTTCGGCGCGATGCGCCTGGCGATGGGCACCTTCGCCGGTCCTGCGCGAGATCCCGAGACGGGCATCGCGGTGCTCCGCCGGGCCGTGGAGCTGGGCGTGAACCACATCGACACGGCCGGCTTCTACGGCAGGGACGCGGTGTGGGCCAACGAGCTGATCCGTACGGCATTGAACCCCTACCGTGACGACCTGGTGATCGCGACGAAGGTGGGGCCTTTGCCCGGACCGAACGGTGTGCCGAGCGGGCAGGCGACGGCTGATCAGCTGCGCGGCCTGGTCGAGGCAGATCTGCGCTCTCTAGGCGTCAACCGGCTCGACCTGGTCTATCTGCGGGTCGGCGGGATGACCGGGCCAGGTGACGAGTCGATCGCCGAACGGTTCGCGGTGCTGGCCGAGCTCCGCGCGCAGGGGCTGATCCGCCACCTGGGCGTCAGTAACGTCGACCGCGCCCAGCTCGCCGAGGCCCGGGGGATCGCGCCTGTCGCGGCGGTGCAGAACAGGCACTCCGGCGACAAGGGGCTGCTGGCGGAAAGCGAGGAAGCGGGCATCGCGTATGTGCCGTACTTCCCGCTCGGCGGCGGAGTCGGCAGCGGCCCACTCGACGCCGAACGGCTCGGCAAGGTCGCGGCACGCCTGGGCGCGACCACGGCGCAGGTCGCGATCGCCTCGCTGCTGGCGACCTCGCCGACGGTGCTGGCGATTCCGGGCACCGGCACTCTCGGTCATCTGGAGGAGAACCTCGCGGCAAGCGATCTCAGTCTCAGTGACGAGGACCTGTCTGACCTGCGAGGCTAACTGGACGGCTCCGGAGGTCGGCTTGCCTGCCATGCCCATTGCCGCCGCCCGCCCGGTATCCCCGACCGCCACCGATCGGCACCGGTTGATGGCAGCTTGGGGCTCGGGAGCCGACCACTGAGTCGTCCACCGGACGGTCATCGTCGCCACGATCCGGCTCTGGCTGCACACGTGAGCCTCGCTCACCTCTACTCCAGCAAGCGTTCCGCGTCATCCGGAACCCAGGGAAAGGGGACATCGGGCCAACGTGCGGAGGCCCATACCTCGAGATCGACAGCCAGAACGGCGTCCATGAATGCCTCTGGCGGTCGGTAGCCGTGGGCGGTGACGAAGTGCGTGATCAGGAAGGGGGCGGCATAAGCGATGCCCGGCTCGCCCGGAATCCGTACCTCGCCGTTCCCTTCCGGAGCCTCATTCTCAGGACAAAGGTCGCACTCGTGGACCCCGAGACAGACGTTCATCCACTGGACCTCCTGAACAGCCTTCAGCTTCTCCACGAACACCGTGGGGACCATGCCTGTTGCGTACGGCTTACCCGCTTCCAGCCACCCGACGTTCAGGCGGGTGTACGCCGGGCGGTACCAGAGCGCGTAGAAGCCCGAATCCCTGGCCGTGAACTCATCCTCGTCCTGGTAGTCGTACTCGCTGAGATCTTCGTAGAACACCCGCACATCATCGCCGCACCGCTTCATTGACTCCTACGCGATTCCACGACCGCCGGACACGACCTAAGCCGTTTCGCTCGGAGCACCCGTGCCTGAGCAGCCACGAAGAACGAGCTGCCGCAGCGTGGACGGCTGAACTCAAGCAAGCCCTGGCCGACTACACCGGGTTCATCGCCTCATCCCAGCGTGGCTGGATCCACCGGTGGCGCGTTCGGCCCCGCTCCATGAGCACCGAGTGACGACGAAGCCATGCCGCCAGGGCCGAAGGCGGCGGGCCGGGCGCCTGAGGTCGTCGCGCTCTCCGCCATCACTCGGCTCGTACGCCAGGTAGGTCGAACCGGCGAGGAACGTACCGCGGCTGGGAATGTCGGGGATCGAGAGGCGCGTGGGCGTCCCGGCGGTCGTGCGAGGGAGAACCCCCGCCCGCTCCATGCGCAGGGCACGAAGAACGTGTGGCGGCAGCGCCCGACCTGACGGACTGCAGGGGCGCGGACCCGTTCCGACGCTGCCGTTCGCGTCAACATCAGGCTGATTCCATTCGAAAACCGTCGTACGGCAAGGGTGTTGCGGGGTGCCGTTCACATGGGCGCATTACTCTTCGTTGACTCACCCTTGGGCTTGCTTTGGTGAATTCTGGCGATGGCGCGACCGGATGGAGGAGCGTTCACGATGCCGTCCGTCCGCACGTCCGTGGCCCTGCGCGCGACCCTCCTTCTCATCATCGCCCTCGTCTGCGGCACCTGCGTCCTGCCCGGCCCCGCAGGGCCGGCGCCCCGGCTCCAGCAGGCAGGCGTCCAACAGGCTGCACCGGCCGCGGCGTACGAGTCCGCGCACGCCGGGGGCGGCGAGGCCGACGCCCCCAGGGGCTCCGTCCTCCACCGTGACCGACGGCGGGCGGTCACCGCGCCCGCAGGCCCTCCCGGCCCGCCGCCGCTCGTCACCCGCACCGACCCGCTCACGGACCTGCCGACCGGCCGCACCGGCGGCCCGGACGCCCGGCCGAGACCGTTCACCGCCTACGACTCCTCCGTCCTCCAGGTGTTCCTCTGCTGACAGGCGCGCCACAACCCCGCGCCGATCTGTCAGCCCGACGCGCCCACCGCGCGCCAGGAGGAAACATTCATGCAGCCCCTCATCGACAACGCCCGCCGATTCGGACAGCGCCCTGAGGAGTTCGCCCCGCATGCCGCGGGCCAGTCCCCGGCCGTCCTGTTCGTCACCTGCTCCGACTCCAGGGTCGTACCAGCCCTCATCACCGGCGCCCGACCCGGCCAGCTCTTCGAACTGCGCACTGCGGGCGGCATCGTGCCTCCGTACGACACCGGCAACCCCACCGGGGAGGCCGCCACCATCGAGTACGCCGTCGAGGTCCTCGGTGTCGAGGACGTCGTCGTCTGCGGCCACTCCCACTGCGATGCGGTGGGTGCCCTCGTCCGCGGCGACGACTTGAGCGCCGTGCCCGCCGTACGGGACTGGCTCGCCAACGCCGCCCCCGACGGCGCCCTGGGGCGCTCCGAGGACCCTGCCCTCACCGACGCCGTCCTCGGCCACATCCTCGCCCAACTGCTCCGCCTACGTTCCTATCCGTGTGTCGAACGGAGGCTGACGGACGGTCGGCTCCGCCTGCGCGGCTGGTACTACGAGGTGCACACCGGCGCTGTCCTGGAGTACCGCTCCGGGGCCGACGCCTTCGAGGCGCTGTGAGGAGGGGCATCCGGATGCCGCGCTCCCTCCCCTTCCTGCGGCAGGACTTCGCCGCCTCGCTCGTCGTCTTCCTCGTCGCCCTCCCGCTCTGCCTCGGCGTCGCCGTCGCCTCGGGCGTCCCCGCCGAACTGGGCCTCATCACCGGCATCGTCGGCGGCATCGTCACCGGCCTGATGCGAGGCAGCAGCCTCCAGGTCTCCGGCCCGGCCGCCGGCCTCACCGTGCTCGTCCTCGAGGCGGTCCGCGCCTTCGGCCTCCCCGCGCTCGGAGTCATCGTGCTGGCGGCCGGCCTGCTGCAGATCGCCATGGGCCTCCTCCGGTGGGGCCGATGGTTCCGTGCGATCTCCCTCTCCGTCGTCGAAGGCATGCTCGCGGGCATCGGCCTGGTCATCATCGCCGGGCAGCTCTACGCCGCAGCGGGCATGCCCGCCCCGGACTCAGGTCTCGACAAGCTCACCGGCCTGCCGGGCGCCCTGGTCGAGGCCTTGGGCAGCCGCACGGCCCTCGTGTCGCTCACTGTCGGTGCCGGCACCGTCCTCCTCATCGTCGGCTGGCGGCGGATGCCGCGCCGCGCCCGGGCAGTGCCCGGTGCCCTGGTGGCGGTCTTTCTGGCAGCCCTCGCGACCGCCGTGTTCGACCTTCCGGTGGAGACCGTGCGGGTGAGCGGCGTACTGGAGGCAGTCCACCTACCGGGGTCCGAAGCCCTCTCCTCCCTCGCCGACCCGGCCCTCCTCGGCACGGTCCTCGCCTTCGCTCTGATTGCCTCCGCCGAGTCGCTGTTCAGCGCGGCGGCCGTCGACCGGCTCCACTCGGGGCCGCGCACGGACTACGACAAGGAACTCGTCGCCCAGGGCTCGGGCAACGCCCTGTGCGGCCTGCTCGGCGCCCTGCCACTCACCGCGGTCATCGTGCGCAGTTCGGCCAATGTCGAGGCCGGCGCGCGGACGAAGGTGTCCCGGGTCCTCCACGGGATCTGGCTGCTGCTCTTCGTCGCCCTGCTGCCCGCCGTACTCGCGTACATCCCGCTGGCGGCGCTGGCCGGGATCCTCGTCCACGCCGGCTGGAAGCTCATCCCGTTCAAGGGCGTACTGGTCCTCTGGCGCCGTCACCGGGGTGAAGCCCTCGTCCTCGTGGCGACGGCGACGGCGATCGTCGCGGTCGGCATGTTCGAGGGTGTCCTGATCGGCCTCGCCCTCTCGGTCGCGAAGGCCGCCTGGGAGGCCTCGCACCTGCGGATCGAGCACAGCGACGACGGACGCGACGCGATCCGGGTACGGCTCCAGGGGACGGTCACCTTCCTGCGGCTGCCCCAGATACTCGACAGTCTGGAAGCCCTGCCCAGCGACCGCCGGGTGGTCCTGGACCTCTCGGGGGTCCACCACCTCGACCACGCCTGCCGGGCGGCGCTGGAGACATGGGCCGAACGGCACAGCGGCGCCGACGCCGAGGCCGTCCGCGCCGACACGGCCCCGGACCGCCACGAGGGCGCCACCGCGGGCTCTGTGAGCACCCCGCACTGAATCCGGAGGGTCTACGGGGGGGCGACGCGCGCTGCGTCGCCCCCCGTTCGCGGTGGGGCGTGCGAGAGGTCCCGACAAGGCGCTGGATGTGTGTGGGTAGGTGCCGCCGGCAACGCCGATGGCCAAGGCCGGCACCCTCGTCGCGCGGCGCGAACGGTCCGAGGGTGCGGGCTGGTGCCGGGCGCACGGTTGGCAGCTGCTGCCTCCGGTCTGTCTGCAACGCACTGACTCGCGATGACGAATGTTGAACATGTTCAACCATCCTGGCGGGATGCGCTTCGGGGGTGGTGGGCCTTGGTGGAGGCGCGAAATGAATGGCCCGACAGCCGGATGCTGTTGGTCGCCGCCGTGATTCTCGGTTCCGGCCCCGGCGTGTCGGGGTGAGAAACACCTGAACGGCTACAGTCGGGAGCCCGTCCCTCGCCAGCAGAATTGGAACGCCGTGTCGACCGGACAGCGCCGCCCCACCATCCGCCCTGCGACTGGAGGGGATCTCGATGCGCTCCAGACTCTCGCACGGCGCACGATCGACACCTGCTACCGGCGCTTCCTCGGCGACGAGGCCGTGGACTGGTTCATCCACAGTGGTGCTTCGGACGCGCACGTGAAGAGTCATCTGGAGCGGGGCGGCGTGAACTGCCTCTGCCAGGACGACCAGATCGTCAGTATTTCCATCCTCGATGGCCCCACGATCGACCTGATGATGGTGGACCCGGATCATCATCGTCGAGGGCTGGGCCGCTTCCTGCTCCGGCAGTCGGAGGAAACGCTCTTCGCCCAGTACCCGTCCATCCGGCTGGAAACCTTCGCGGACAACGCACCGGCCAACTCGTTCTACCAGGCATGCGGCTGGGTTCACGGGGATCGCATGGAGGACGAGGGGCCGGCCAAGGTCGAGTACACCAAGAGCGGGACGGCCGGCTGAGGCCGCCCAGGTCGGATCGGGCGACGTTCGCCCTGTCGATGACGGCGCTCGGGTTGCCGGTCGCCGGCGTTGCCTGTTTCGCCGGAGGCGCCATCCGCAGCGCCGCAAGTCGCCCACTGACGGGGGGGGCCACCGACCTGCGGCACCATCACGGAGACGACGGCTCGGCCGTCATCCCCCGCCACCGGCTCAACAACTTCCGCTGACCACGTCTCAGACTCCTGCCGACGGCGCCGCCCGGGTGTGGCCCGGGCGGCAGCTGCGGATCGGATCAGATCAGCGCGTTCTTGTAGAAGATGCTGGAGCGCCGGTCGCCCACCTCGCCCGTGGCGAAGCCGATGAAGAGTCGCGCCTCGCCCGCGTCGGTGCGGTAGATGGCCAGGCCCTCGGGCTCACGGTGGTGGAGGGTGGAGCCGGCCTTGGTAAGGACGGGGCCCTGCTTCACGGTTCCCGTGTTGATGTCGATGCTGCTGAGGTAGGTGTTGCCGTCACCCACGGGAGTGCCGGGATCGGGGTAGGCATCGCCCGTCTGGAAGTACATGTACGAGCCGTAGAGGGTGTAGCCCTGCGGCGTGCCGGAGATCGTCGGCTGCTTGAAGTCGACCAGCGGCGAGCCGAAGTTGCGCGTCTCGAAGGCGGAGAGCGGGTACACGGCGATGCGCTTGCCGGCGCTGGTGTGGTAGCGCACGATCATGCGCTTGTAGACCGGATCGACGGAGCAGGTGTACTCCGTGGCTCCGGAGATCGGCTGGTAGGCGGCCGAGGCAGCCGGCGAGCCGAGGGTCGTGTTGGCGGTGTAGCGGATGGGGGCGAGCGCGGTGCCGTACCCGTTGGTGTTCGCGGCGCACTCGATCCACAGCTCGGTGTCGGAACCGTTCGGCAGCGCGGCGAAGGCGACGCCGTGGCCGAAGCCGTTGAGGTGCATGTACGAGATGTAGTTCCCGTCGAAGTCCATCTTGTTGATGCACAGGTCGCCTGCGGACTCGGGGCTTCCGTCCCGCTTGGTCGCGATGTAGAGGTACTTGTTCACCCAGTCGAAGGCGAAGCTCTGCTGCACACGCGGACCGTGCGTGTTCGCGGACCGGAACAGGTCGTACGACGGCTGCGTGAGATCGAAGCGCTTGGTCACGGCCACATCGGCCGAGGCTGTCTGCGCGCCGACACCGAGCCCGAGCGCGGCGAGCGAGGCGCCGGCACCGGTGCGTATGAGACTGCGGCGGGAGAGGGGGGAACCCGGGGTGCGGTTCAAGGTGTTACCTCCGAAGGCATCAACTGGGCAGCAGGAACAGGTGATCCTACCGGGCCGCCGAGCGAGGCGGGCCCCCTCCCCCACTCCGCGCGGCCCGCAGGACAGCGAGCTCGCAGGCACCTCGAGCTGACACGGAAATGTCACGACCTTGCCGACAATCCAATGGCACGCACCCCCCGAACCGGACGAAGGCGACCCCGCGCAACGGCACGCGCATGCCCGGATATTGACACCGATTTAGCAGTTGCGAATATTGTCACGGTGCCGGCGCTCGCCCTCCCCTTGATATGCGCGGGCGGCACGAAGGGAACGGGGTAGCGCGAGTGGCTATCCCAGGAAGGCGCTGTCCAGGGGGCGGGTTCAGGGAGCCCCATCAGCCGTATCCGCTCCAGCCGCGATGGCGGGGTTCGTCATGGTGGTGCTCCTTGTCGGTGCTGTGGGTCGGGGGTTGTGGGTCACAGGCTGTGGGCGGCGATGTCGCCCTGGGAGGTGGTGGCGTGGATGGCGAGTTGGGTGGTGCCGTCGTTCTTGAGGTGGTTGCTGACGCGGCCGTAGGAGGTGCCGGCGTCCAGGGAGGCGGAGACTCCGGTGGCGGCGCCGACGGTGATGTCGCCGCAGTGGGTGTTCAGGACGACCTTGCCGTGCTTGGCTTCGGTGATCCGGATGTCGCCGCGCATGGCGGTGATCTGTGCGGGTCCGCCGAGGCGGCCGACCTCGACGTCGCCGTCGGTCGCGGTGAGGCGGAGGCTCGCTGCTTCGTCGATCTTGATGTGGTGGTAGGCGCCGTCGAAGGCGATGTCGCCGAGGCGGCCGACGGCCCGGAATTCGGTGCTTGCCGCCTTGGCGTCGATGTGGGAGCCGGCGGGCAGCTGCACGGTGACCTCGATGGAGCCGGAGGGGCCGAGGTGCTGGTTCCTGGCCGGGACGGCGATCTTGAGGGCTCCGTCGGTGTACTCGACGGTGGTCTGCTCGGCGGCCTTCACGTCGCGGCTCTTCGAGGCGTTGGTGGGCCGGATCTCCACGGTGGTGTCGGTGCGGTCGGCGGCGATGATCTGGACGCGTCCGGCGGGGATGTCGAGGACGGTGGAGACCGGGGCGGGGGTGTCGAACTTCTGCATGGTGCTTCTCCTTCTTCTGCGGCGGGCGTTCCGTCCGCCCGCTGTTTCCGATGAGGGAAAAGCTACGTTGCGTTCACAAGTCTGGCAACACATACGTTGCGCAGGATCATCATCACCGCAGCTCAAGGCAGGGAAATCGTTGCAACGCTTTGAAAGGTAATGCAATGCACTCCGGCTTGGCATTGCAATGGATTGCAGGTGAACGCTACGCCCGGAGCACCACGGGCTTGTTGAGCGTCACCGGTCCTGGCGAGATCTGGGTCCGTGACACCCGACCGCACGAGGCCCCGATCCCCTCCACCGCCCACAGACGCGAGATCCAACGGCTTCGGCAATCATGTGCGTCCGGCGGGCCGGGCCGCCGAACTCGGTCGCCTCTCACGGGCAAGTCGAGGACACCTACGAAGCCGACGTTCTCACCGCCTGGTGAGAACGCCTGATGAGGAACCGGCCCGCCGACGGGGACCCAGCCCGACCGCATCCCGCCCCGACTCAATGGCCCGAGCTCCACCTACGAGGTGGAGCACTCCTCCAGGCGCCCCGTCAGCCCTTCGGCCTCGGCGACTCGCTTGGCGCACAGGTACGGGCGAGCGAGGAGCAGGCCCGTGGCGGTCATGGCGATGCCGAGGTAGACCGGCGCGAGGTGGATGAAGTCCGTGTAATGGATCGCGCCGTGCACCACGACAGCAGGCAGGAATCCGGCCGCTCCCGCCACGGCCAGGGTCCAGAACACCCAGGCTTCACCCCGCCGCCAGCCCCACGCGCTCAGCAGAAGGATCGCCACCGCGGCGGACATCAGGGCGCCTCCGAACCCCGCACGGTCGTGAGCGACGAACGGCACGAGCCGGGGATTGACGGCTTCCAGCATCTCCGCGCTGGTGCCCAGGAAGGTCAGATCCGTCGGCACGAAGACACCGGTCAGTCCGACCAGCGAAATCACTGCCCCGCCGGCGAACAGCCCCGCTCCCGTGACGATCAGCAGCAACTGGCCCGCCAGCGCACGTCGGCGCTCACGTTCCGGGCCCTCGGGTGCCAGGCGCCACCGCGGGGCATGCCCGGTCCGACGGCGGACCGCGGCCACGAACATCGGGAACAGCACGATGGTGGTGGCTGTGTGCAGGGGTTCCACGAAGCCGGTGGCCAGGAAGTAGAACAGGGTGGGAAAGCCGATCGCCCCCGACAGCAGATACACCTCGCGAGCCCACGGCCAGCCACGTCTGATCCCGCCCACGGCAAGGCCGGTGTAGAGGGCGCCGATCGCCACCATCGTGCCGGCCATGGTGATCCGGTCGTGCTGGAGGAAATGCACCAGGTGGTGGTTGGCGGCATGCAGTTCATGCAGCGTCATACCGAGATAGTCACGGTCGTACCAGAGCAGTACCGGCCCCAGCGTGATCGCCGCGGCTCCGAGTCCGGCGCCCGTCATACCGAGCCCGACAATCAGCGCCCACCACCAGGCCGGCCAGCGTCGGGGGTCTCGGCCGACATCCCGTATCCCCGGAGCGGGCTCGGTGGGCGTGGCTGCCTCGGTGACCCGTGCGAACCAGCCGGGTCCGGCCTCGACGAGCACCCCGGGCCGGGCGAGTACGACAGCGCCCCCTTCCACGATCGCGGCGGCCGCGGCGGCGACCGACGGGTCGGACACATGGACCACGTGCGGGTCGTCGCCGTCGGTGAACCCGTCGACATGGGGCCTGAGGGCTGCCTCGGCCTGCGGATCGCAAGCGCGGACGACCAGCGGGATCGAGCGGCCGGCAGCGGCCTCGCGTACGGTCTCCGCTTCGACCGCCGAGACGGGCGACACCTCCACGAAACCGGCACCGAGCGGGGCCATGGCGCGTACCGCCTCACGGGCCAGCGAGGGAGGGACGGATATACCGAGGCGGACGGCGACCGGCACGCCCGCGATCTCACCGGCAAGGCTCTTGGGGGGATGGAGGTGACCGAAACCCCGGGCGATCAGCCGCGCGCCGACAGGACGCGAGCCGATCCAGGCCAGCAGCCGCAGTGCCGATCGCTGCGAACGTCGCCGGCCAAGGACGGCAGCGGCCGCGCCGCGCAGCGGGTGATACGTCCAGTCCGGCATCAATGCCTCTCACTCTTCGTCGCGGCCGGCGGGGCATCGGGGGGCGTCCAGCCGAGCACCGGCGTCATGGAACGCAGCGTCGCCCGCGTCGGCATCAACCGGGCGGCCGTGTCCCGCAGCAGCACCGCAGGCGGCCACGACAGCTGACCGACAACGCCGAGCCGGGCGGAACGGCGCGCGATGGCGCGGGTCCTCGGGCGGCGCAGCTGATCGTACGAACGGAGCGCGGCCGCCACGTCCGGCGTGCCGTCAAGGCAGTGGGCGAGGGTGACCGCGTCCTCCAACGCCTGGCACGCGCCCTGTCCCAGATTCGGGGTCATGGCATGGGCGGCATCCCCCAACAGCGCGACCCGGCCGCAGGTGAAGGAGGACAGCGGCGGGAGGTCGTACAGGTCGTGCCGCAGCACCGCGTCCACGGGGACGGCGTCCAGCAGAGCGGGCACGGGATCCGGCCAGGACCCGAACCGGCGCACCAGCTCGGCGTACTCGGACTCGGACGATCCGAAGGCCCTTCCCTCGGGCAGCGACGCGGTCGCGAAGCAGTACATCCGCCCGCCCGGCAGCGCCGTGTATCCGAACCGCTCCCCGCGGCCCCAGGTCGCCGCGCCCTCCAAAGGCGGCTCGGCGATGGGTTCGGTGACCATGCGCCAGGCGGTGTAACCGGCATACCGGGGACCCGCCGCCTCCGGCCACAATGCGCGGCGGACCACACTGCGCAGCCCGTCCGCGCCAATGACGACATCGGGCCGCGACCGACCCCCACGGTGATCCACGACCAGGCGCTGCCCGTCCTCGCGGACCGCGGACACCTCACTCCCCGGGCGCAGGGTGTCAGCGGGCAGCGCCTCGGCCAGCACCCGCAACAGATCCGCGCGCTGCAGGACCACCAGGGGATGGCCGAAGCGGCGCGCAAGCTCCGCATTGTCCGTACGCGACAGCCAGCGGCCCCGACGGTCCCGTACGCCCCCGCCGGCCTCGATCGCGCCCAGTGCCCGGACGGCGCCCGCCAGGCCGAGCGCCTCGAGCGCGTGCAGCGCGTTCGGCCACAGGGAGATGCCGGCGCCGATCTCAGTGAACTCCGGGGCCCGTTCCAGTACCTCGACGTGCCAGCCACGGCGGTGCAGGGCGACGGCCGCCGCGAGGCCGCCGATGCCACCGCCGACGATGGTCGCGACGCGCTGCGGCATGAGTCCTCGCTTGGGGTACGGGGGCGCCCCCTGGTCAGGCGGCCATCGATCCGGTGCCCGAGCGGCACACGGCAAAGGCGCAGGTCCGGCTGAGCAGCGCCTCATAGCAACATGTCGACAGATACCTGTCAACGCGCCCCCGGAGCGGACGGGCCAACCCAAGGACGCTGCGGCTGCCGGTGTCACGCCCGTTCCGCACCGAGGTCGGCAAACGTGGGGTGCAGCTCTGCGGTGAGCTTGTTGATCAGACGGCCACTGCAGGCATGAGCGCACGTGGTGTTGCTCCGTGGTGGCTGATCCAGCAATCCAAGATCGTGATTCCCGCGTCCGCGCTTCCAGGCCGGGACTACAGTCGCGAGCATGGTCGAACACGATGTCTTGAGTGCCACCCGCCAGGCCTACGACGCGGCTGCCGCCCAGTATGCACAGCTGTTCCGTGACGAGCTGGGTGGCATGCCTTTGGACCGTGCGATCTTGAGTGCCTTCGCCGAGGTCGTGAGTGCGAGCGGGGACGGGCAGGTCGCGGACCTGGGTTGTGGACCTGGCCATGTCACGGCTCATCTGGACAGTCTGGGGCTGGCGGCGTTCGGCGTTGATACCTCCTCCGCGATGATCGAGTTGGCACGACAGGCATATCCGGCCCTGCGGTTCGACGTCGGCTCGATGGCCGCGCTGAACATCCCTGACGGCGTGCTGGGCGGCGTACTCACACGTTGGTCCATCATCCACACTCCGCCGCAAGAGCTTCCCGGCATCTTGGCGGAGTTCCACCGCGTGCTGACACCTGGCGGCCACGTTCTGGTCGGCTTCTGGGCCGGCGATGATCCGTCCCACCCGACGCAGGTCTTTGATCACGCAGTCGCGCCGGCCTATCGGTGGTCGCCCGATCACCTCGCGGGGATGCTGCGCGAGTCCGGGCTGGCCGAGGTAGCCCGCATGGTCCGGCAACCCCAGCCCACCGAACGGCGCCAGTTCCAGGCGGTTCACCTGCTCGCCTGCAAGGCGTAGGCGACTGTCCGACCGACTGGCCTCCAGGCTTTACGTCCACGACTGCTTGTACGACGCGGCGATGTTGTCGGCAAGAGCGGCGCCGATGACAGCTCCTGGACCGGCTCGGGAACCGATCCCCCGGGTCCTGCGTGACCTCTTGATGTGTTGTCGGCTGGTGGTGAGGCGACCGGAGGGAACCGGATGAGGGCGCAGACGATGGTGAGCGTGGCGGTATCGGCCTGTGTGGCGCTGGTGGCATGCGCGTGCGGCCCGGACAAGGCGAAGGAGGGCACCGACGCGAGGCCTTCGCAGTCGTCCGCGTCCACGCGGACAAAGGAGCCGTCGGCCACGCCGTCCGCGTCCGCCCGGACCGAGAAGCCGTCGGTCACTCCGGGCAGCGACCAGCGCATGCCCAGGACCAAGGAAGCCGCGATCCAGCGGTACGAGCAGTACCTCCACGCCCTGGGCCGTGAGGACATCGACATGGTCTGCGAAGTGGCCGCGCCCGCCGCGAAGAAGGCACAGGACCAGGGATTCGGCCCGTGCACGTCGACGTACGCCGTCGTGTTCCAGATGATCTCGCCCGCGCAGAAGAAGGCCCTGCAAACCGCGACGGTCGACCCGCAGCGCATCGTCGTGCGCACTCCCGACAAGATCGAGATGCCGGTCGAGGCCGTCAGGTCCTCCGCCACCTTCTCCGAGAGCGACCTCGGCAGCTACACCCTGGAGTACCTCAAGAACAACTGGTACATCACCGACTGAACCCGACGCGTCATTCGTGCTGCCGCCCGACGGCAGTAGCGGACTCATTGCCACGGTCTTCGTCGCTGATCAGAAGCTACTGGGCACCTATCATCGACTCCGTGATGTCGCGAAGGTCTGATGCCGCGTAAGTCCCCGCGCCTGGTGCGCGCCCGCCTCTCTGATCGCCAGGGGCACGACGCAGTCAGCACGCTGCTGGTCACTGCCTGCCCTGGGCCACCCATGTGCAGCGCCGTACACACGTACCTCTATGTCGATGGCCTCGATCTGATCGCGCGCAGTTTCGATGGCGCAACCGGCGGTCATCCGAATCAGCTGCTCAGGCCTGGAGGCCCCCTCTATCCGACTGACCAAGCCCGGAACGTGGATGTTGCGGCCCAAGGGCAGGGCACCGACGCCGCCCCGACGGTCTGTATCCGGATCCGGCTCCGGGGTAGGACCGTGATCTGGGGCAATCTGATGTACCCAGGAGCTGATGACGGTGTCATCGAGGAAGTTCGCTTCGACCTGCCCCAATACCTGGCTGAGATCGAGCGCGGCTACTCGCGATGGGGCGGCGGGGCGTAAGGGGTTCATGCGGAAGCGCCGGCGTCTCTCACCGAGGTGCGTGGACGCTCCTGTACGGTCGTGCGAATCGCGGAGAGTGATTCCTTCAGGTGCCGAAGAGGTCGATCGTGGCGGATGAACGGCTTGACGCCGAGTGGGTCCGCGGCTGGTGCGAGCGGGCGGACGCGGCACTCACGGAGCTGGTTCAGTCGTTCCAGGCCCGGCGCGGCTTCCCGCCCGGCGGCAACGTGGTCGCGCGCGCAACGGACGAGAGCCATAGGGCGACGGACGCGCTCGTGGAACTGACGCCGATCCCTTCGGACCTGACCACGATGTACTGGGTGCTCTGCGAGGTCTGCCTCCCCGACGTGGACGGCGGCTACTTCGTTCACCCGGCGTCAGAGGTCGCACACCACTTCCGCGAGTACGGAGCCATCCGGATCGACGGGGAAGAGCCCGCGCTGGTATTCGCCCGCGAAGGCGGCGGCCACCTCTTCGCGCTGGCAGGATCCGGCCGCGTCTGGAGGTCCACCACCGCCTCGTGGTTCGGGCAGTTCGACCTTGCCGCTTCCAGCCTCCAAGAGTTCCTCGAAGAGCTGGTTCGACGGATCAGCCGTCAGCTCTGACCGGCAGCGGCGGAGGGGCGTTCGGTTTTCGTCGGTGGGGTTGCGGCCCCGTTCAGGCAGCGGTCGAGGAGTGCGTGCATGCGGGGTACGGGGAGGGACGGGTTGGCCGCGGCGCCCTCTGCGGTACGGGGGTCGGTGAGCAGGCTCTCCAAGTCCCCCGGTGTCAGGCTCGGGTTGGCGGCGGCTGCCCGGCACACCGACTCGTCGGAGTCGTCCACCGGGGCTACCGGCACGGTGGGATCCGCTGCGGCCAGGGCGCGTACCGCGGGGTCCGCGTGGCCGATGAGGTGGGTGAGGCCGGTGCGGGGGAACGCGGGCAGGGTCAGCAGGTGCGGACGGTGGGCCGGGCGCGTGACGAAGACGTCCAGAAGGAGGTGTGGCGGAGCGAGGGGGTGGTGGCAGGCCAGCCGGATCCGTACCTCCTCGTCGTCGTCCTGCGCGAGTGTCTCGACGATTTCCGCGGGCAGGCCGGGCCAGGTCGCCGCAACCCGGCGGAGCACCGGTTCTTCGGACGTCGCGCAGGCGGCGAACCAGTGGGGCGACGGCTCGGGCCCCGGCTCGGTGATCGGGCAGAGGCAGTCCGGACCGTACCCAATGACCCCGTCGATGGCCCAGTACTCTGCCCAGGTGCGGGGGAAGGGGTGGAGGCGTGCGCGCAGCCGCACGCCCTCGTCCGGGTCCTCCCTCAGCTCGGTGACAAGCTCCGGCGCCAGGTCGGGCCGGGCGGCGACCCTCTTGCGGACCTTCGCCTCGGGGTGGCGGGCGAGCCGGGTGACGGTGTCGGCCGGGGTGTGCCGGTTCCAGGTCAGGGGGTTGACCGTGCCGTCCGCGAAGCACTGCTCGATGAGCGCGGGAGACAGTGCGCACGTGCCGAGCACGGACGGCTTGCTGTGCGAGCCGATGAACGGCAACTTGGCCTCCACCGCTTGCGGGTCCAGCTCCCAGCTGCGCCTCTGGGCCGCTTCTCGTACCGCGGGGTCGGGGTCGTCGAGCAGGGCTTCGCGCTGTGCGGGGGTGAGCACCCGCCAGGCAGTGGCGTGGATGCGGATCCGGGGATCCTGGTGCTCGGCCATCGAACGCTGGAAGGACAGAGGGATCTGCCGAGAGAATTCGAGGGACTGAACGATCTCGCCTTCGGTGACCATGCCGTCCTCGCCGCCGTCCTGGGCGGTCAGGAAGGCGACGAGGATGTCGTCCGGCAGCGGCCGGACCCATCGGGTGCGGTAGTGGGGGCCGCCGGCGAGCCCCGCGCGGACGATCCCCGACGGGTCGGTTGCCAAAGGGGCGAGTCGCGAGGGATCGACGTGCCGGTTGCGGGCGAGGGCGCGGCGGATCCCGCTGGCCGGGTGGCGAAGGGCCGCGTCGATGACGGCGTCGGGCAGGTCACGACCCTCGCACATCAGCAGGCCGGCCTCACCGGCCGCTTGATCCATCAGGCGTATCAGTACGTCGGAAGGCGCCGCCGGATTCAAGGCGATCCCGCGCAGCCACAGTTCATGCAGAGAGTCGGACACCGCGTCATCCTGCCGCCTCGTCGCTCCCGCGTGATCCGGCGTCGGACCCAGCAGTGGCAGCAGCGTGGCCGCAGCCCTCCCCTGCCCGAAGCGGGGAGCAGTCGTCGGGAGATCGGCCGGAGAGGATCTCGCAGCTTCACGGTGCCCAGGTCCTACCGTGCTGATACGGCCGCACCTGTCGGCGTTCTGGGTACGGCAGCCGCGCGAGTTGAGTACGAGCGCTCAATCCGGCGGTCCCCCACCACATCGAGGATGGGAAGCATCGTCGAACACGAAGGAGGCGCCAGATGCTCAGCCGCATCGCCGACATCCTGGTACCCGCGGTGGGCCGCCTCGGCGTGACCGTGAACGCCCGAGCCGAACTGGCGCCGGGAAGCATCATTGCCGCGAACCACACCTCGCTGGCCGACCCCGCCATCGTGCTCGCCGCCCTCCGTCGGCTCGGCGTCTCGCCCGTCGTCCTGGCCGCCGCGGGTCTGTGGCGCATCCCGGTGCTCGGCCGGGCGCTGGCCCACGAAGGCCACATCCCCGTGATCCGCAACGATCGTCGTGCCTCGGACGCTCTCGACCTCGCTGCGAAGGCCCTCGAACAGGGGCGCCTGGTCCTCATCTACGCCGAGGGCGGCCTCCCCCACCGGGCCGACGCCGCCGAAGCACCTCCCGGCGCCTTCCGCAGCGGCCTCTCGCGTCTCGCCCACCGCACGGGCGCGCCTGTCGTTCCGGTGGGCCAGGCCGGTGCCCGCCGTGTCACCTCGGGCAGCACGGCGAAACAGCTCGCGGGAATGGCCACCGCACCGCTGCGCCGGCCGGGGCTGCATGTTCACGTGGGCGCACCGCTCACCCTGACAGGGGACAGCGCGGCGCGCACGGCCCAGGCCCACAGGGCGGTGACCGCGGCGTGGAGGACCGCGGCCGACCACCTCGGGTGATCTGCTCCCCCGGGAAGTCGCACCGAGAGAGCCGCCCCTCCCCTAGAACGCCTCCGTCTGCGTCCGGTCACCAGCGCCCGGGCCCGGGCGCCGACTTGGAGGGGTGACGCGTCGCCATGCGCCGGAACTGCCCAGCCGACCCATGAGGAAGGCGAAGGGTATCGACACGAGGACGACCGTCTGGAGCGGGAACCAGTCGACGTGCCAGTCGGGGAAGAGCGCCAACGGGTTGCCCGAGAAGACCGGGCCGGACAGTTGCAGCCCGACGGCGCAACCCAGGCCTCCGTACAACGTCCAGAGCAGGCCGGTCCGGGTGTAGCCCTTCCAGAAGAGGGAGTACACCACTGCCGGAAGCAGGGAGGAGGCGGCCACCGCCAGGGAGAGAGCAGTCAGGAACTGGACGTTCCACCCCTGGACCCAGACCGCCAGGGCGATGCTGAGTACGCCGACACCGGCGGACGCCAGCCGTGCGGCGGCCACTTCCCGGCCCTCGGTGGTGCGCCCACGGCGCAGGACGTGGGTGTAGAGGTCGTGGGCGATCGTCCCCGCTGCCGCCAGAGTGACGCTGGCGACGACGGCCAGTGTGGTGAGGAAGACGCCGGAGGCGACCAGGACGACGAGCAGCGCCCCGCCGGCATCGGCGTTCGAACCCCCCGCCAGTTCGCCGGCGAGCATGACCAGCGCACCGCTTCCGCCCGGGTCGGCGGCCAGGATCGCCGGTGCGCCGATCAACGCCGAGGCCGCGAAGCCCATGAGAGCCGTGGTGAAGCAGAACGCGCCGACGATCGTGAGGGTGTGGCGCACGGTACGGCGGGCGGTGGCGGCGTCGGGAGCCGTGCCCAATTGCAGGGCGACGTGAGGCAGACAGGCCGCGCCCAGGACGATGGTGACCACGAGACCGATAAAGTCCAGGGTGGCCGCGGGCTCGGCGCTGCCGCTGAAGCGGAGGCCGGGGCGCAGGTAGTCGGCGGGACGCCCGCTTCCCTGTTCGGCCGCGGAGATGAGGGAGTCGGCGCTCCAGTGGAAGCGGTGCAGCAGCACGGCGGACACTCCCAGGGCCACGCAGAGCAGCACCACCGTCTTGATCACCTGGATCACGACCGTACCGCGCATGCCGCCGAACGCCGTGGTGCAGACGACAAGAGCGCCGATCATGACGATCGCCGTCTTCTCGATGCCTGGACCGGAGAGCCCCAGCAGCGCCGCGGTGGTCACTCCCGCACCGGAGAGCTGCACGACGAGATAGGGGACGCAGATGCAGAGGGTGACGGCGGCGACCGCGATCCTCACCGCGCGCCCGGGCGCCCGCAGCCCGAACGTGTCGCCCAGGGTGTAGCCGGCACGTTCGCGCAGGGGCGCGGCGAGGAGAAGCAGTACGCCGAGGGAGAGCACGGTGCAGAGCGCGATGAACAGGCCGTCGTACCCGAAGACGGCGACGCTTCCCGTGGTGCCGAGCACCGTGGCCGAGGAGAGGTAGACGCCGGAGAGGACGAGAGCCCCTCGCAGGGGCCGCAGCGTGCGGCCCGCCGTGTAGAAGTCGTTGACGCGGTCCCTCGGTGCCCCGCTGAGGACGCACAGGAACAGGATGGGCACGATGAACGCCACGAAGCAGCCGAGGATCAGTGCCTGGGTCTCCGTGTCGAGGGTGCCGGGCGCGGCGAGCGGGATCTCGGGTCTCATCAGTACTCCCCACGCTCGTGCGCGATGTGCCCGCGGCCGGTCCGGGAGTCGTCCGCGCGGCGGTCGTAGCGCGCCGCCGTCCACACCAGCAGCACGGCCTGGAGGAGGAGTGCGGGCACGCCGATGCCGGTTTCGCCCAGGACGGGGTCGGCCATGAAGTCGGCGGCGGAGCAGACGAGCAGCAGATGCACGGCGAAGGCCGTTGCGTTGACCACGGCGAAGGACATGCCTGGACGGCGAGGCCGGGAGCGATGGGGGGAATGAGGGACGTGCGGGTGGGTCATAGCGGTCTCTCCTGGCGGGCCTGGGTGCGGGTGGATCGCCTCTGAACGAGGCTCACCAGAGCACCGGCCCCCTCGGCCCGTCCATGCGCTTCGCCCGCACCGGTGTCCGTTCCCAACGCCCGGCAGGTGTGACTGTGCGGAGGCCCAGGGAGAGGAGGGCGAGGGAGGATCAGGCCGGGCGACGCCGCTGTTCGTCGTCGGCAGAGCGCACAGGGGCCACGGCCGGTCCCAGCAGGAGGTGGGCGTCGAGCGCGAGGGTGAGTTGCACCAGGTCGCGTGGGCGGGACAGCGCGAGGCCGGTGATCTGCTCGACACGGCGCAGACGGTTCAGCACGGTGTTGCGATGGCAGAACATGTGCCGAGCCGCCTGGCCGGTGGAGCCACCGCATTCGATCCAGACGCCGATGGTGTCGAACAGCAGATCGCGGTCGGCGGGGTCCAGGTCGTACAGGGGACGGAGCACCTGGCGGACGAGTTCGTTGGACAGGTCGGGCCGCGAGACCAGAAGTCCGTCGGGCAGGCGGGTGTCGAGCCGGGCGACCTCCCCGTCGCCCCGGCAGGTGCGAAGAGCGAGCCCTGCCATGTCGCGCGCGCGGGCCAGACTCTCCAGACCGGGTACCACCAGGCTGATCCCGATGCGGAGCCCCGGGCCGGCGGCGAGGCCGGAGGCGAAAGCTTCTAGCGGGCGGTCGCCCAAGTGGGCGACGAATACGGCCCGTTGACCCCAGGCATGACGCAGGATCCGTATGCCCCTCAGCTCTGGAGCGGTCCGGGGAACGCGGCCGTACGGCGGTGTCGCCTCCGCGACCGCCACCGCGTACCGGCCACCGAGCGGCAGATCGAGGGTGTCGGCCGCGCTCCGGGTGAACTCGGGTTCGGGGCGCTTCTCCAGCAGGGCGGCGAGGATCAGGCGGACGCGTTCGGCGTGTCGGCCGGCCACCCCCTCGATGACCTGCCGGTATGCGTCGGCGACCAGGACGGCGTCGCGGTCGTTGCTCTTCCACACCAGTTCGGCGACGTGGACGAGCCGGTGCATGTCGCCCAGGCTTTCCCGTTCCACCACGCCGATCATCCCGCTCCAGACCTCGGATCCGGCGACACGGAAGGCGTGCAGGACCTCGTCGAGGGGACGGCCCTGTTCCGCGCGCCGCATGCCCAGCTCTCTGGTGAACCGCTCGACGTCCACGATCCTGCTCGGGTCCACCCCGGTCTCCAACCCGTGGCGGATGCCGGTTCCCACGGTCTCGCGCACGTCGGGCGGTGCGAGCACCGGGTCGGCGTAGTACGGCACCTCGACTCGGATGGTCTCGAGGACGGCATCCGTGAACTCCGTGCCGTACCCGAGAAGCCGCCGGCATGCGCGGTCGAAGAGCTCGACGGAAGACGGGTCCGTGGCGCTGCCGGGGGCGGAACTACGGTACATGGACGCTCCTGGTGGACGGGGTGCAAGAGCACCACGCGAGGTGCCGACGTGCGGCGCCGGCGTGAGCTGCCGACGTCCGACGGCTACGTGAGCTGTCGTCGTCGGGCGGCTACGTGAGCTGCCGACGTCCGGTGGCCACGTGAGCTGCCGACGTGAGCTGCGCGGAGCGCGGGGAGTCCTCCGCCTGGCCGGTCGCCGTAGGCGAAAGCCGGCGGCGTCCTTCCCGACGAGCATCATGCTAAGCGGTCGGTCAGGGAGTGGTGGGGTCTCAGCCGGATCGTGATGTTTCCGCATCCGAATCAGTCGACGAGCCGGTCGCCGCCCCGGGGCCGGACCGGCACACCTCCGAGCGCGTCGACGGGCGGTGGACGATGGGAACGCGCCTGTCGGCAGATGGCACTCTGATGCCATGGAACGATCCGGGGCTCAAGAGCTGAATGACGCAATCACGCAGGCAAGCTCTCCTTCATGGTCCGCCAGGGCCGCGGCAGGGCGGCGACTGGCGGCAGAGCCTCGGATCGAGGCCGTCGTCGCCGACGTCCTCCACCGTCTCCTCCTCGACGAACACGACACAGGCGTGACCTCGGACACGGCGGTCGCCCTCCTGGCGCGCGGGGACCTGTCGGGTCTACGTGCCGTTCTCGCGGCCCGCGCCCAGGCGACCGAGACTGCCACCGCCGACCAGCTCAGCGCGGAACTCGACTGCGATCCACGCTGGATGACCAGCGAGGGTGTCGCCCCCGAGCTCATTCAGCAACTCCGTGAACTCTCCACCGATGCAGACCCGGAGGTTCGCGACGAGGCCCGGCGACGACTCTCGCCCTTCCGCAGTTGAGAAGGCGAACCTGAGCCGATCGGCCCTCGACGGCTACCGATCGTCACCCGAGCCGAGGACCGGCCGACCGCCCTCGCAGAAGGTGAACCCCCAGATCCGCGCCAGGGGAAGAGCGTGGACCTACCCCTGGGGGCACATCTCCCGTCCACGCTTCAGGGCCCCAGGTCCGGACATGCGGCATCGACGACCTCATCGCCCACCCAACTCCCACCCGGCTGGCAGACACTCACCTGGACCGAAGACCCGTCCTGGAAAGTATGATCAAGCGATGTCTGACATGACGGAGACCACGCCCGGCTGGCTGTCCACGGACGAACTGGACAGCGCCAGGGCCCGGATGCCCATCCTGTACGTCGAGGCCGTGCCCGTGCGCGTGGACGACAGCGGCGAAGTCACCAGCATCGGAGTGCTGCTGCGGATCCGTGAGGACGGAACGATCAACCGCACCCTGGTATCCGGCCGTGTCATGCACCACGAGCGGGTCCGAGACGCGCTGCTCCGCCATTTGGAGAAGGACCTCGGCCCGGTGGCACTGCCTCGTGTCCCCGCTTCCTTGCAGCCCTTCACGGTCGCCGAGTACTTCCCCACGGCGGGCATCACCGCCTACCACGACCCACGCCAGCACGCTGTTTCGCTCGCGTACATCGTGCCGGTGACCGGTGACTGCCGCCCTCGGCAGGACGCACTGGATCTGGTGTGGTTCAGTCCGCAGGAAGCTGCCTCCCCAGCTGTGCAGGGCGAGATGACGGGCGGCCACGGGGTGCTGCTGAAGCAGGCCCTTGCCCATGTGGGACACGCATACTGAGGCCTCCCTGCGTGACCGCCGGGCAATGAGCGATGGTCCAGCGAGTCAGCGGAATCACGGCTTGGCGGAAGTGCCGCACGAAGAACCGATCCACCAGCGGATCCACGACGGCACGGACGGCAGGGCGGGGTGCCCGTATGCGCTCGCGCCTGGCGGCGATTCGCCTGTCCTCCGCGCCATGCCGGCGTGGCGCCGAGGACGGACCGCCTCGTGGGGATCGACGGTCTCACTCACAGTCCGGAGCAACTCCCACAGCCTTGCGGCACCAGCCCCTCAACGAAGGCCGTCGCGTACAGCCCCCTCCCCCCGCGCCGGAGTCACCGGTCTGTCAGTGGCCTTCCGGCGCGCCCCGAATCGCGCCAGGTAGTGCCACACCTTCTTGATCGCCTGGGGGTCGTGGCGGCCGGCACGGGCAGCATCTCCGACGATCCGAGGATCGAGCACGCCGTCGACCGCGATCTGCGTGCCCAACTCGACGCACTCCTGGCCGCGGTAGCCGGGGTGACGCCGGAGTTCTTCGACCCCGAGCCGGAAGCCGGGGTGCCACTCCACCGGGCAGCCAAGACGCAGCGCCGCCGCCTCCACCATCGTGCCTCGGTAGCAGCAGTCCATGACCAGCGCCTCCACATCACACTGCAGCCGGATCGGCCCATGCACCTGAGCCTCGATGTAGTCGTCGAGCTCGTCCTGACGATCGGCAAGGGCAAGCTCGATGAGCCCCATGCGGGACACGACACCGAAATCAGAAGGTTCAAGGACACTGTCCGGATAGCAGAACGTCGTCCGCGCGAGCGTCTCGGCAATCAGCCGGAAGTGGGCCGAGCCGAACCGCGGCGCCCCGCCGGCCGGCTTGCGACGGAAGTTCAACGCCCCGTAGACGGGGCGCTCATGAGCGGGTGCTTCGTCATACGCCCCGGCGAAGATCCGGCTCTCCCACCGCCATCGGTCGCCACCTGGATGCGCGGTCAGTCCACCGTTGCTGGTCCCCGTGACGAACTGCGAGCGGTAGACGCCACCCTCGGCCATGGCATCCAGGATCGGCTTGCCGTGCAGCAGACGGTCCGGGTGGAAGTTGAGGGTCACCCGCAGCGCCGGATCCATCGGCGGGCCCGACGCCAGTTCCGCGACATGCCGAAGGGCCCGTTCGTGGGCTGCCTGGGAGGCTGCAGAGCTCATCGGCACAGTGTTCCCCCAATTGATCAACCGGTGCACGTGGATTGTCCGCCGACAGCCCGCTCCGCCGCCACGGAGCGTTGATCACCAAACGAGACGATCTCTAAGTCGCACTCGACGCGTGTCGCACGCCGCCCCTTCCGTGGCGAACATGATGATGGCAAACGCAGGTCAAGGCGGACTCTGCCAGACCCCTCTCCCGTACCGTGCAACTGGAGACACAGATGAACCCCGAGTGCACCATCGAACGGCGCAAAGCGCTTCAGGTGGGAGGGGTCATCGCACTCGGGGCGCTCACCGCAGGCGTGGGCGCCTCCAGGGATGGCGGGCTTCCGGCATCCAAGCCGACGGGGAATTCTGAAGCTCTGCCGGCGCTTACGGGGCGTAACTACATCTTCGGGTACGGTTCCCTGATTCAGCGGGAATCACGGACGTCCACCTGGCCCGGGACGGAGGAAGCTGTACCCGTCATGGCGCGGGGAATCAGTCGCGGCTGGTACGACCGGGTGGACACGGCCAGTTGGAGCCCTACGTATCTGGGCTCCGTTCCCAAGAAGGGCGCCACATGCAATGGCGTCGTCTTCTCGGTCACCCCGGAGGAACTCCAGGCATTCGCGCGACGTGAATCCGGGTACCGGCTTACGCGGATCCCGTCACGCGACATCTCCATGCTGGACGGCAGCAATAGCCCTCCGGTCGGGACCATTTGGTATTTCGCCAATGCCACCCGCCACTACCCGAGCGAGCAATTCCCCATCGTCCAGTCGTATGTCGACGTTTGCCTGGCGGGCTGCCTGGAGACCGAGGACCGCTTTCCAGAAGCCCGAAAGGCTCAATTCGCCAAGGAATTCATCAGAACCACGACGGACTGGCGGACGCCATGGTTCAACGACCGGATCTACCCCTGGCGGCCCTTCGTGCATGTTCCCCGCGCCAACGACATCGACACACTGATTCGTGACGAGCTGGGGGAGGACCTCTTCGAGAAGATCACCCTCCCCCCTCGTTGAACGCACTCCATCACCGGACCGGCACCGATTCCCGCCGCCTCGCCGCTGCGCGGGCCCGGGCCGCCCTGGGGCGTATCCGCCGTGGGGCGGCTCGGTCGACAGCAGTCCGGGACGTGGTCAGCGACAGTCGTTGAGCCAGTCGCCCGGAATCAGGTCACGAACGCGGTCGAGGTCCTCCACTGTCCGGCCGCGGGCCATGATGGCCATGCCGTCGTCACGCAGCAGCACGTCCTGGCCGAGGAACCACCGGCTTCCATGCTCTTCCTCCCCGATGGGATACGCAGGGAACGGCAGCCGGACGGCGTTCGCCTCCAGCAGCTCCCCACTGTCGTCATCCGGCTCGAGGTAGTCGCAGAGCTCTCCATCGGCCTGAACGGACTCGGACAGAACGATCTCGACGAAGCAGAGGGACAGCCGCTCCAGCCAACCCTCCCACCTCTCGGCGCTCTTGTCGGCGAGGTCGGGCCGGATGAACACCGCGGGATCTTCGTCCTGGAGGCTGTCGAGGAGGACGCCCCAGGACGCGGCTCCCTGGTTCTCGTGACGGAAGACCAGGGCCTCCTCGGCGTCGTCCACATGGAGTTCGGCCGGGCCGAGCAGCACATCATGGTTGCTGGTGAGGTCCCGGCGGCGACCGAACAGCAGATAGGCCTCGCGCAACGTCGTCGGCAGCCGGACACCCAGCCTCTCCTCGGCGGCGACCAGATCGGTCTCCGCCCATCCGTCACCGCTCTCGATGGCGCCGGCCCAATGGACGGCGAAGCCCTCGATGAATCTCCACGCACCACTGCGGCCTTCGACGCCTCCGGCGAGAGACGCGGCAAGATCGAACTCTTGTGTCATGCCCGGACGATATCCGTCCGCCTCGTCAGCCCTCTCCACACGACCGGCCGACCGCGGCCAAAGGATCCTTCACTTCCGCGATCCGATCGCGGCGTCGCCGTCTCGGAGCGTGGATTCATACGAGACCGCCCCCGACTACCCCTGTCGCGGTTGGACATCGGCCTCGAGGCGGTTCGATCGGCCTCGCACGAAAAGGGCCGCGAAGACCCTGTGGAATCGCGCGGTCATCTCGTCGGCGGTCTGTTGGGGGTGGTGCCGCCACCAGCCGACCGCCGAGCTCACCGTCCCGTACCAAAGGTGCGTGACGAGGTCGGCATCGAGCGGGTCGGTTGCCTGTGAAGCGCTGAGAACGTCGGCCACGCCGACCGCCCCCATGCGGTTCAGTTCCCGCCGGTACACCGAGGCTGCGGCATGGAGGTCGCCACTGGCCGCCACGGTGGTGTCGTAGACGAGTTCCCAGTCGTGCAGACGTGATTCGAGCGCTCGGAAGATGGCCTCCATGGTGCGTGCGGCGCGCGCGAGGTCCGGTGACCCGTCCTGCGCCGATTCGACCGCTGCGACGAGGCGGGATCCTGCGCGGTCCAGGCAGGCCAGGTAGAGGCCGTCCTTGGACCCGAAGTACTCGTAGATCATGGGCTTGCTGATCCCTGCCCGCGCCGCCACGACCGCGGTCGACCCACGTACGTAGCCCTTGGTGCCGAACTCCTCCGCCGCCGCGTCCAGGATCAGCAGTTCGCGGTCCTTGCGGGGCATGCCCTTGGTGCCCACACCGCGCGCGTTCTTCTCCTGCTTGCTCATGGCTGCATCCTATGCCAATCTTACCGCGCGTTAACTTACCCAGCGTTCAGATCGGTGGTGTCGGGCAATGCAAGGCAAAACGCGTTCGTGGTGGGGATGGGGAAACGTCGAGGATGCGGTGGTCGGCCCGGAGCGTGACGCGCTCACCCGCAGGGTCTCCGAACTGCTGCCGGGTGCGGACCTGACCCCGCACACGGCTCCGCCGGTCGAGTCGTTCGCCGTGGGCGCGAGCAGGGTCCAGGCGCCTGCGGCTCTGGCGTCGATCGTTTCCGAGGACGTACAGGACCGGCTGGCGCACAGCCACGGGCAGGCGTTCCGCGACGTGGTTCGGGCCCTGCTGGGCAAGCTGCCGCATGTGCCCGACCTGGTCGTGCGCCCGACCTCGGAGGCCGAGGTGGTGCAGGTGCTCGATTGGTGCAGCGACGCCGGCATCGCGGCCATCCCCTTCGGCGGAGGCTCCTCGGTCGTGGGAGGTGTCGAACCGCGCGTCGGCGGCGACTACGCAGGGGCGGTCAGCCTGGACCTCACCTCCATGGACCAGGTTCTCGAAGTCGACCGCACCAGCCGGGCCGCGCTCGTCCAGGCCGGAGTGTTCGGCCCTCACCTGGAAGACCAACTGAGGCCCCAGGGCTACACCCTGCGGTTCTTCCCCCAGTCCTTCGAGTTCTCCACCCTCGGCGGCTGGCTGGCCACCCGGGCCGGAGGCCACTTCGCCACGGTCCTCACCCACATCGACGACCTCACCGAGTCGCTCCGGGTCGTCACCCCCGCCGGCACCGTCGAGTCCCGCCGGCTTCCCGCTTCGGGTGCGGGCCCCTCCCCCGACCGGATGTTCCTCGGTTCCGAGGGCGCCCTCGGCGTCATCACCCAGGCGTGGGTACGGCTCCAGGAGCGCCCCCGGTGGCGGGCAGGGGCGTCGGTGGGGTTCGCCGACTACGACGCGGGCGTGAACGCGGTCCGCGCACTGTCGCAATCCGGACTGCACCCTTCCAACTGCCGCCTCCTGGACCCCGTCGAGGCGTTCATCAACGCCGGCTCCCCCACGGCCGTCCTGGTGCTCGGCTTCGAATCCGCGGATCACCCCGTCACCGCCTGGATGGAACGCGCCCTGGAGCTCTGCCGTGACCACGGCGGCACCCTCGCCGAGCCGGCGCGCCATACCGATACGGCCGACATCACCGAGATCGCTGACCGGTCCGCGCACAGCGGAGCCGCCGACACCTGGCGCTCCTCGTTCGTGCGGATGCCGTACCAGCGGGACGCGCTCGCGGCTCGGAGCATGATCGTGGAGACCTTCGAGACCGCGTGCACCTGGGACCGATTCGACGGCCTCCGCGCAGCCGTCAACGAGGCAGCGCAGGACGCCATGCGCCAGGTCGGGGCCACCGGCGTGGTGACCTGCCGGTTCACCCACGTCTACCCCGACGGCCCTGCACCGTACTTCGGGATCTACGCCAGTGGGGTCTGGGGGAAGACGGTGGAGCAGTGGGACGAGATCAAGGCAGCGGTCTCCGACGCACTGATCGTCTCCGGAGCCACCATCACCCACCACCACGCGGTGGGCCGCGACCACCGGCCGTGGTACGACCAACAGCGCCCCGACCTCTTCGCCGCCGCACTCCAGGCCGGAAAGGCGACGCTCGACCCGGCGGGCATCCTCAACCCCGGCGCCGTGATCGACCCCTTGCGAATGCCCTGAGCGGCGCAGCCCCCGCGTGCACCCGCCGAGGGCGGCGAGGGCGGCGAGGGCGGCGAGCGAGCGCATCTCGCTGAACTGGCCGTACGACACCGCCACCGGAACGGTCACGCCCTGCGAACTGCCACTTCAAGGTTCCCGCAGCCTGACCGCACGCAGCCCGCAAGCCCGGTACGGGCACGCTGCCGCCGAACGCCGCGCTCGGTCAGAACCGGTGCCAACGGGGTGACCGAGCGCGGCAGTCGGAGGCTCTCGCGAGGAACCGGGCGCTCGGAGTCCGATGCCGCAGGGGTCGCTACTCCGATGCCGACCCGTCGCCGCAGGAATGCCACGAGTCGGAGCGCGGAACCCGCTCGTGGCTCACTCCCAGAGGAAGGTCCACCGTGCGGCCGCCGTCCTCCCGCAGCACCTTCGTCTTGAGAACGCCTCCCGTCCAGCCGTCGAAGTCCATCACGTAGACGGTGCGCTCTGCTCCGCCCATCGCAGAGACCCGGATCTTACGGAGCGGCACGGGCGCCCCTCCGCACGTGGCGGACAGGATCGTTTCCCGGTCGGCGGCCACGATCAGGCCGTACCCGCCGTGTGTGCTGAACGAGTCCCCCTCGTAGAGGCGGTGCAGCTGCGGGGTGCGCCCCATGGGCACCCCTGACCTGCACCTCGAGGTCGAGAGACCGGAAGAGGCGAATGTCGCCACGCAGTAGCGCCGGTCCGCGGTCGACCAGAAGAAGACGATCTTCTGCGTACCTGGGCCGGCCACGGTCAGGCCCTCGCTGTCGGGAGCGTTGGCGCCCTTGGCGAACTGCGTCAGCAGCTGCTGTCGATGCGACTCGACCTGGGCCTGCGTCGGAGGCGGGGTGGACTTGTGCGGCGCCGGTTGTGAGGTGCGCGCAGGCGGCTTCGTCTCGTGCCCGCCCTGCGAGCACGAGACGAGAAGTGCCCCGGCCAGTCCCGCCCCCGCCGCCCTCAACCAAACCTGTCGCCTCATGGCACCTGCTCCCCCGCAGCCGAGTCGAGATCATCATAGGTAGCCGTCGGGTGCGTGTACGCGAGATCCGGAAGCAGCTTGCATGACGTTCCAGCCGCCAGGGGAGCTTCAGAGCGGTGCTGCCAGGCGGTACAGCACGCACCGGCGAAGCGGTCCTTCGGGCACGCTCGGGTCCTCGAAGTCGTCAGCCGGGTCGCGTGTCATGCCGATCCGGCGCATCACCGCCTGGGAACGGACGTTGGTGACGGTTGTCGACGCGATCACCTCCGGCAGCCCTACGGTCTTGAAGCCGAAGGCCAGGCAGGCCAGGGCAGCTTCGGTGGCGTAACCGTGGCCCCACGCCGAACGCCTCAGACGCCAACCGATGTCCACTCCGGCGAACGGCATGTCCGCGCCCACCTCGTCCAGGCCGACGCGGCCGATGAAGTCGCCGGTCTGCCGTGATTCCAGCGCCCACCAGCCGAAACCCCGCTCGTCGAAGGCTGCCTGCATGGATGCCACCACGGCGTCGCTCTGCTCCCGTGTCAACAACTCCCCGAGATGTTCTCGGACTTCGGGATCTGCGTTCATCGCCGCCCATGGCTCGAGGTCGGACTCCCGCCACCGGCGGAGCAGAAGCCGATCGGTTCGCAGTTCTGGCATGTCGCCCAGCCAACCCGATCGGGAGCAGGGTGTCGATCGGATTTGTCGTGCCGCTGCCGTCTCCACCATGCCTGGCACGTTGCGTAGATCCTCGCGGGATCTCGCTTGAGTCGGACACCAACTGCCGACCCTGGCACGGGGAGCGCTGACACCGGTCGTCGGATGAGGGCGGCGCGATCATCTCCCCCGCGGTCGGCTGTGTCTTTGTGAGATCGGCCAACGTTGTGGCCGAGGGACGCACGGCGATTCCGTTGTTTCGCCCGTGGCCCGGCCACAGGATCCACGGTGCCCCGCGGAACTGCGGGTCACGCAGGATCCCAAGGAGGAGCCATGGGCTCGATGGCCGACGAGTTGCGCCGACGTAAACCCCTGAACGAGATGGTCGCGGAGGCCGACGGCGACTACTCGGGACCTCCGCTGCGACGCAGTATGGGGCTGTGGCAGCTGACTCTGCTGGGCATCAGCTCCGTCGTGGGAACCGGGATCTTCTTCGTACTCGGCACCACTGTGCCCAAGGCCGGTCCCGGCGTCGTGCTCTCGTTCGCCGTCGCCGCGGCCGTCGCCGGGCTCGGGGCGCTGTGTTACGTGGAACTGGCGGGCGCCGTCCCGGTGTCGGGCAGCACGTACTCCTACGCCTACGCGTCACTCGGGGAGGGGGCCGCGTACCTCGTCGCGTGGTGCCTGATCCTCGAATACGGAGTCGCGGTCTCCACCGTGGCCGTCAGCTGGGGTCAGTACCTCAACGAGGTCGGCGACGCGCTCCTCGGCGTCACACTGCCGGACGTCATCAGTCAACCACCGGGCGCGGGTGGCCTGGTGAACGTGCCGGCGCTGGTCGTGGTGCTGCTCTGCTCCCTGCTTCTGGCTCGTGGGACGAGGGAGTCCGCGCGAGTGAACGCGGTCATGGTGTGCGTCAAGATCGGCGTGCTCGTGTTCTTCGTCGTCGTGGCACTGACCGCCTTCACCGCCGACAACTTCTCCGACTTCGCGCCGCACGGCGTCGGAGGGGTGACGGTCGCCGCCTCGGGTGTCTTCTTCTCCTACGTCGGGTTCGACACCGTCTCCACGGCCGGCGAGGAGGTGCGCAACCCCCGGCGCACCATTCCCCTGGCGCTCCTGTTCACCCTGCTCGCGGTCACCACGCTGTACGTGACCGTCGCGGTCGCGGCAGTGGGCGCCCAGCCTGCGAGCCGGTTCGGAGAGCAGGCGGACGCGGGTGAGGCCGTCCTGGCCGAGATCCTCCGGAACGTCACCGGCCTGGGATGGCCGGCGCTGCTGCTCTCGGCGGGCGCGGTCGTGTCCATCTTCAGCGTGGTCCTGGTCACCTTGTTCGGGCAGACCCGCATCCTGTTCTCGATGGCCCGTGACGGCCTCGTTCCGGAGATCTTCCGGCGCGTCGACCGCAAGCGGCACACCCCCGTCCACAACACCTGGATCGTCGGTGCGGGCGTGGGTCTCCTCGCCGCCTTCGTGCCCCTGCAGCACCTCGCCGATCTCACCAGCCTGGGCACGCTGATCGCGTTCGTCGCCGTCGCGGCGGCGGTGGTCGTGCTCCGCCGCATCGCGCCGGACGCGCCGCGTCCGTTCCGCGTCCCCTTCTACCCCGTGGTGCCCGCGCTGTCGGCGCTGTCCTGCCTGTACCTGGCGTATCTGCTGCCGGGCATCACGTGGACGCTGTTCGCGGTCTGGCTGCTTCTGGCGGCCGTTCTGTATCTCGTGTTCGGGCGACGTCATTCGCGGCTGCGGCGCAGCGGGGCGGCACCTGACGACGCGCACGGGGTTCCGGGTCAGGTGGGCACGGGCGCCGACGCGGTCACGGACGGCCGGGTCCCGCCGCCCGCCGGTGGGAGCGGTCCGACGGTGCCGCGCGCCTGAGTTCCAGCCAGGCGGCGAGCCGCATGTCCGGGTCGTCGAGATCGATCCGGAACAGTTCATGGATCCGCCGCAGCCGGTGGCGCAAGGTGTTGGGATGCACCTTCAGCCGTGCTGCGGCGGATGCGACGTCGCCGGTCGCATCGAGCCAGGCGATGGCCGTGGTCCCGTAGTCGGTCCCCTGGGCGCGGTCGTGGGCCAGCAGCGCGTCGACCTCCGACAGACGCAGCCAGGCGTCCCGCTCGAGTTCGTCGCCCAGGCGGTCCAGCAGGATCCGGTGCCGCACGTCGGACGTCGCGGCGGCCGGCTGTCCAGGTGCCTCGTGGGCCGTGGCCCGTAGGATCCCGTCCGTTTCGCGACGCAGGGCGGCGGACTGGGCGAGATCGGTGTACGGCCTGGACACCGCGGCCCGTGCGCCGTCACCCGCCGATCGCCGTACGACCGCGAGCGCGCTGTCAGCGAATCGCCGGCCCGCCGCATGACCCGTCGCGGGCAGCAGGACGTACACGGCGTTCCCGTCGGCGGCCACGGTCGCCGTCGCCCGGTGCGCCGCGCAGTGCCGCATCAGCACCCACTCGACATGGGTGAGCAGCGCCGAATCGGCGCCCGTCGTCGCGGCCTCACGTGCGGCGGCCGGGCCGGGTCCTGGGGCGGCAGGCGCGAAGGCGGTGAGGCAGAACTCCACCCCGGGGCGCAGCCCGAGCAGGTCCGCGGCCTCGTCGGCGGGCGGCCCCGAACGGTGGAGGACCGCGCGCAGCGTGTCCCGCCGCATGCGTCGCTCGGCCTCCGGCAGGTTGAGGGCGCGCAGGAGATGGGGAGCCGCGAACCGTGCCGCGTCCAGCAGTTGGAGCGCGGCATCGCCGCTGAGCCCCTCCTCCGGTTCGATAGCCCACAGCGTGCCCAGCGGGAGCGCCCCGGCGCGGATGGCGACGGCCGCTCGCGGCAGTTCGTCCCCCATGGCGGGGAAGCGCACGGCGCCGGTCGCGGCGAGGACCTGGCGGTACTGGCGGCGCTGTTCCGGTACGTCCGGGACCCGGCGGTGCAGGATGCCCCACTCTCGTACGGAGTCGATGCGAACCCCGGCCACCTTGGAGTACGCGACCACGTTCTGGTCCAGATCCTCGATCGCCACCGAACCGCCCACGGCGGCGGCCAACGCGTCCGCGAGGGCGAAGAGTTCCTCACCGCCGGCCGGTGCGGAGCCGGTCGGCGCCCCACTGCCGTGGGCGGCGAGCGCACAGCTCACCCCTGCATCGACGTTCCGCCAGGGCATCGCGTCATCGGCGGTGAGCACGGCGATGCCGCACGCCCGCGCCTCTTCGACGAACGGCTCCGGGTCGTGGCCTCGCCGTTTGACCACGACGGCCGCGAACTCCCGTTCCGCCGCCTGGCGCAGCACCTCGCGCGCCCGGCTGTCGGCGAGTCCGACGCCGACGAGCAGGAGGACGGCCGCGGGGGAATGCGGCATCGGCTCCTCGGGGTCGTGGATCACCGTGCCGCTCACCCGCACGTCCAGGCCCTCGGGCGCCACCAGCACCCGCACCGGGGACACATCGACGTCTTGCGCCAGGACCCTCAAGGTGACCGGATCCGTGCTCTCCTGCGGCGTCGTGGGCGTTGTCGGATCGGACAACGGGTACCTCGTTTCGTGGGGAGATCGACCACGGTGACGTGGGGTGCGGGCTGCCAGGATAGCCACGTATCCGCAGTCGATCCGAAGAGGGAGACCTCGCGCATGACCGTCGCCGAGCAGCCCGCCCCGCCCGCCACCGCACTTGTCGGACTCTTCCCTGAGGGCTCTCACCTGGATAAATGTGGTGAGCTCGTCGTCGGCGGGTGCCGCGTGTCCGACCTGGCCGACCGCTTCGGGACCCCTGCGGTCGTGGTCGACGAGAACGCTCTGCGCCGCCGGGCCCGGCGGTACGTCAGCGCCATGGCGGAGCATTGGCCGAACAGCCAAGTGGTCTTCGCGTCGAAGTCGTTCCCCTGCACCGCGGTCGTCCGCACTCTGGTCGAGGAAGGCCTGGGAGTGGACGTGGCCGGTGGCGGCGAACTCGTCACCGCCCTCGCCGCGGGTGTCGATCCGGCGCGGCTCGTCGTCCACGGAAACGCCAAGACCGAGGCGGAACTGGTGATGGCGGTGGACGCGGGCGCCGGCACGATCGTGGTGGACAACTTCGACGACATCGACCGCCTGGAGCGTGTGGTGGGTGACCGGCGGCAGCGGGTGCTGCTCCGGGTCATCCCGGAGGTGTCCGCCGACACCCATGAGGCGATGGTCACCGGACAGCGCGGCTCGAAGTTCGGGCTGTCCGTCCCGGACGCGGTCCGCGCTGCCGAGCGCCTCCGGTCGAGCGACCGGCTTATCCTCGAGGGCCTGCACGTGCATGTGGGCTCGCAGCTGCTCGACACCGAGCCGTTCCGGAAGGCGGTCGAGGCTCTGGCCGGCATCGGGGAGCTGGGCGAACACGCCGTCTACGACCTCGGCGGAGGACTCGGCGTTCGCTACACCTATGACGACCGCCCGCCGACGGTCGAGGACTACGTACGGACCCTGACCGACGCGGCGCGCAAGCACCTTCCGTCCACGGCTCGCCTGATCATCGAGCCCGGCCGTTCACTCGTGGCCGAGGCGGCCATGACCCTCTACCGCGTGGTCACGGTCAAGCCCGGACCGCGCACCCTGGTGGCCGTGGACGGCGGAATGGCCGACAACCTGGAGCCGATGCTGTACGGCCAGCGTTTCGAGGCGACCGTCGCCTCCCGCGTCGGCGGCGGCGAGCGCTGCGATCTCGTCGGACGTCACTGTGAGTCGGGGGACACGCTGATCCGTGACGTACGCCTGCGGGACCCGCGGGTCGACGACGTCGTCGCGGTGCCGGTGACCGGGGCGTACTGCTCCTCGCTCGCCAACAACTACAACGGCGCCAGGCGACCGCCCGTCGTGTTCTGCCGCGACGGGGAGGCGCGTGAAGTGGTCCGCAGGGAGACGTACGACGATCTGCTGCGGCGCGACATCGGCGTTGACGGTTGCGACGAGTAGGACGGGCGGGAGCGTAGAGGCCGGTGGTTCGGACGCGCTCAGTCGCCGACAGGGGCGTTGTCGACAAGCCGTCCGGCCGTCTCGGCCGCCAACTCGTCGATCTCCTGCTGAAGCGCCCGGGCCTGCGCCTCGAGCTCCGCGATCCCGGCTTCCCGCTGGTCGGCCACCGCGGTGATCCGCGCGGTGTCTGCGGCGATCACGGCACAGGCCCGATCGACAGCGGCGTTCAGCTGCGCGTCGTCGGCGGTACGGGCGAAGTCCTCCAGAGCGCGCTTCACGGCGTCGGAGCCTCCGCGCGCGAAGATCCGCTGCAACGCGTCGTAGTCGAGGTGGTCGGTCACAAGGCCCCCTGGGTGCGCTCGTTCTTGTGGACAGACTAACGACAGGGCCGGGCTGAGGACGCGGCTGTGCCCCCGCACGAACCGGTCGGGGCGACGAAGTGGTCCTGCCCCATCGCCGCCGGGTCGGCGCGGCTGCCCGACCCGGAGTTGCGTACGTATATCGATGTCCGCAATCTCCGCTCCGTGCCACCATGCGGGCATGGATGCTTCTCCCGCGGCAGGCACGGCCCACCAGGTGCACCGGCGATGGCGTGCATGGGAGGCGCCTGACGGAGACTTCATCACGTTCGCCGACGGCTCTCTGTCGGTGATGAGCCTCGTACGACTCTCCCCACCCGGTCAGCACGACAACGCACGGAGTGAGCGATGGCAGTGGGTCGAGCAGCTGCGAGCGACTGAGTGGAGCGTCGACAACTGGGTGGAGGTCGACTGCGTGCTCTCCTCCCACACTCATGCCGGAAGCCGTGCCTTGGCAGGAGAGTCGGCTGCTCACGGGAGTATCGGCTGGGTCGCCCTGACACGGGACGACGACCAGGGCACCTTGGAGTGGGTCGCGACGTCCCTCTGGTCCAATCCGTTTTCCAAGGTCACCTTGGACGAGACCACGGTGACCGCTGTCAGTACGGCAGGCCGTATCTGGGCCTTCCCTCGCAACGCACCGCAGCAAGTCAAGATCACCGAAGATCCCGCCTACCCGTGGGGTGGTTGAGAAACGCGTCGCCTCAAGGGCTGCGCATTCCCCCGTAACGCTCCGGGACGCATGGCGCTGTCAGAGCCGCACGATGACGAGAGCGGTGTCGTCGGTGGCGCCCACGGCCGGGAGCAGGTCGAGAAGAAGCGCGTCGGCGAGCGGCTCGGGTTCGGCTCCGCGGTGGTGGGTGAGGGAGTCGGCGAGGCGGGTGAGGCCGGCGTCGATGTCCTCGTGGCGGCGTTCGATCAGGCCGTCGGTATAGAGGACGAGGGTGTCGCCTTCGGTGAAGGTGCTTGCGGCCTGCGGGCGGGGAACGTGGTCGGGGCGGGCGCCGAGCGGGGGGTCCGTGGCCTGGTCGAGGAATTCGACGGTGCCGTCGGTGCGGAGCAGGGCGGGTGGTGGGTGACCGGCGCTGCTGTACGTAATGGTGTGGGTGTCCCAGTCGATGAAGGTCTTGACGGCTGTGGCGTTCTCGGCGCCTTCGACGGAGCGCGCGTAAAGGCCGAGGACTTCCAGCGCCTGGGCGGGGCCGTCGGCGACGTGGGAGGCGGCGCTGAGGGCGCTGCGGAGCAGGCCCATGACGCCTGCGGCCCGGAGGCCGTGGCCGACGACGTCACCGACGGCGACGCCGATGCGGTCGCCGGGCAGGTCGACGAGGTCGTACCAGTCGCCGCAGACGTTGAGCGTTCCGATGGCGGGCCGGTAGCGCACGGCGGCCCGGTGGTGGCCGAACGGTCCGGGGGCGGGCAGCATCGCGTCCTGCAGGGCGAGGGCGACCTCGCGCTCCCGGGCGTGGGCTTCACGGAGCCGTTCGTTGAGCTCCTGCAGCTCCCTGGCCCGGGTGTACAGCTCGGCCTCCAGCACCCGGGTACGGCTGCCCCGTGCGCCGCGGGCCTTGATGAGCTCGGTGACCTCCTCGACACGGTGCAGCAGCAGCACCACCTGACCGTCCGGTCCGAGCACCGGTACGTTGACGGGGCTCCAGTACCGCTCTTCCCACTCGCCCGGCCGTTCGAGGGACTCCACGTCGTAACGCTGCAGCGCCATCGTGTCCCGTTCGCCGGTGTCCAGCACCCGTTGGAGTGACGCCTGCAGGTTCCGCGCGCCGGTGGCGGCGGGGTCACCGGGGTTGTCGGGGAAGACGTCGAACAGGTACCGGCCGATCAGCTGCTCGCGCGTCCGGCCCGACATCCGAACGAACTCCTCGTTCACGTCCACGTACACCAGCCCGGGAGTCAGCAGCGCGACCATGGCGGGCAGTGCCTGGAACACCGCCGCGTGGTCGATTCCCGCCTCCGCCATGGTCGGCCTGCCTCTGCGTTCGGTACGGTCCGGTGATTCCCACGATAAGAGCCAAGGTGAGCCCTCGCCCTTCGCCGGAAAGCCGTTGGCCGACCACCTAAGGGGCATAGTAGGTTCCTCCTCGGAACCCGGTGAGTATCGAAAGGAAACCCACGGTGCACTTACCCCCTTGGGCAGCGGCCGACGACCACGTCGACGACTTCCTCGCGGAGGAGGATGGTCCGCCGCTCGCGGCCGTTCAGGGTGTGCGCGGCTTCCCGCCCGCCCATGTCACCGACTGACGCGGGAGTCGCCCCATGGCCCACGTCGTCGAGTTGACGTACTACCCCATCAAGGGCTGCGCCGGTACGTCGGTCACCGAGGCTCTGCTGACGCCCGCCGGCCTCGCCCACGACCGCAGCTTCATGGTCGTCAGCGAGCAGGGCGTGTTCCGTACCCAGCGCCGTGATCCCCGCCTGGCCCTGATCCAGCCCAGCGTGGACCCGGAGGGCGGACGGCTCACCCTGCACTCCCCCGGCGTCGAACCGCTCACCATCGACGTCGACACTTCGGGTGCACGACGGGCGGTGGACCTGTTCGGAGCCCCGTACCGGGGCATCGACCAGGGCGATCCGGCGGCCTCATGGCTCTCGCACGTGCTCCGCACCCCGAGCCGCCTGGTGCGCGTACCGCCGGAACACCACCGCGTCACGGACGGCAGGACTCCGGGCACGTCCGGCTACGCCGACAGCTGCCCGCTGCATGTCGTCTCGCGAGCCACCCTGGACCTGCTCGACCGGAGACTGACCGCCCGCGGCGCCCCGCCCGTCGCCGCGAACCGCTTCCGCGCGAACGTGGTCGTCGACGGCTGGAACGACCCCCACACCGAGGACCGCGCCCACCGCTTCTCCATCGGTGAGGCCGAACTGGGCTACGCCAAGCTGGCGATCCGCTGCGCCGTCACCTTGGTCGACCAGGAAACGGGCACACGAGCCGGCCCGGAACCTCTTCGCACCTTGGCGACCTATCGGCGAGCCACCGAGGGCGGCATCGCGTTCGGCGCGAAATTCGCCGTCCTCCTCCCCGGGAAGGTGTCCGTCGGCCACGACGTGACCGTCACGGAGTGGGGCGAATCCGAGCTGTAGGGGGTTGTGCGGAAGGAGCCGCCGTCGGCCGGCAGGTGGGGGCTCGCGGTGCAGACCCGGGAGTGGGCGGTGACACTGTCGCCGCCCACCGCCGCAGCGCTTCGGCGCGTTGGACGTCGCAGACCGTACGCGGGGTACCGGCGCCGGCGCCCGGGCGATCCGTACGGGGCCGCCGTCGGCACGTGCCGACTGCGGCCCCGTAGCGGTTCAGTCGAGCCTGGTTGCGGCGTAGGCCTCGATGGCGTCCCTCTGGTAGGCGGCCAGACCGACGGCGATCGCCTCGTACGCGGCGCGCCAGACCTCGTTGTCCACGCAGGAGCGCCCGATCGCGCGGTACTCCTCGGCGGACACGGTGCGCAGCTCCGTCAGCACCCGGTACTGGGCGTCGATCTCGGCCTGCACGGGTTCGCCGTCGGCCGGAGTGCCGGCGGCCATCAGCTCTGCCAGCCGGATCATCTGCGCCGTGCGCGCGCGGTGGCCGGCCTCGGCCTCGGCCGGGCCCATCGTGGCGGCCCGTCGGCCCACTTCCTGGGCCAGCTCGGGGAAGTCGCGCAGATTCTCCTCGTACTGGGAAGGCTGAACGCCCTCGAACAGGTTCTCCGGTCGGTTGATGGTCATGGATGTGCCGTCCTTCCTGGACTGCTCCAGTTCGGCGATCGTGCGGGAGACCGTGCCGGCCAGGGCGTCGAGCCTGTCCCGCTCCGCGAGCAGACTCCGGAGGTGACCACGCAGGGCTTCCACCTCGTCGACCTGGTCGGCCAGGACCCTGCCGATCTCGGGAAGCCCGACGCCCAGCGCTCGCAGTACGAGGATCTGCTGCAGCAGCAGGAGCTGGTGCTCCTCGTAGTAGCGGTGGCCGTTGCCACCGATCCGGGCCGGTGGCAGCAGGCCGATCTCGTCGTAGTGCCTCAGGGTCCGGGCGGTCACACCCGACATCCGAGCGACCTCCGCGATCGGCCAGTCCATTGCCGCTCCCTCACGAATGCCTCATGGGCCGGTCTCTCCGGCCCTGATATGGACGGTAGAAGCTGCCGTAGCGACAACTTCAAGCCGGAACTCCGGCTCATCCGTCTTCGGCCTGGGCCCGGCAAGCCCGGGCAGCTGCGACTCTCGCTGTGGATCGATCCCCTGGCGAGTGAAGAGTCCGGACCGTCTGGACTACGGCCACACCGATCAGCACTCCCCGCGCGATTCCGGCAGCCAGTCTGATGGTCACCTTCAGCGCACTGCGCACCGGTAACGGTGCCGGCAATCGTCAAGGAGACGGGCGTGCCATCTCACCACCACGGTTCGGAGCTGTCGCGGCGGCGGTTCCTTGCCGGTAGCGCCGCGTGCGCCGGGGCCCTGGCCGGCCCTACCCTGATCGGCGAACGGCAGGCCGCAGCGGCGACGCAGTACAGCCTCACAGTCGTGAACAACTCGAATGAGAGTTGGGACTTCTTTCTGTTCCAGGAGTATGCAGGCGACGGCCCCGCCGGGTTGAGGCCGCTTGCCTGGCTGACCAAGTACGTGGCTGCGCACAAAACCGACCACTTCTCGTGGGACCTGGGCTACAGCTTCGTCTGGGCGCCGACCGGGCCGCTCGTCGTCGGCAGCAGTTTCACGGCGAGTGAACGGGTGGCCGCCAACCCGTTCAGCCTGACTCAGAACCAGATCCGGTTCGGTACCGGCAACCAGTCCGGATGGCCGAGGTTCTTGCATGGCTCCGCCACCCCCAATCCTCAACAGGGCTTCCTCTACATCAGGCAGTTGGCCTCCGTACCCACTGACTCCGCCTCGGTCGGCATCGGACAGAGCGGACAGCCAGTCTTCGCGGTGCAGGCGAATCCCGGCAGGACCACGCGGTTCACCCCGCCGGGGGGCCGGTACGTGATCGCGGCCGGCACATCGATCGCAGGCGGAGATGTGCTCGACCCCGAAAGGATCACCGAGCGAGCCGCCGTTTCCTTCGACGGCACCTTGGCGATGCAGGCAATCTTCAACCCGGACCACACGTGGACGGTGAGTGACTAGGCCGGCTCTTTCGGATCAGTGCGTCAGGTCGAGACCCATGGAGTGTCAGCGGTGGGCCGTACGTTGGGGCCATGGGCATATACCTGGTCAGTGTCGGAGCTGAGGATTGGTTCGGTGAGGATGAGGGTGGATGGGGGGAGGTCGCCTCGGCGCTGAACCAGGAACTGGGTCGGCGGGGGCTGCCGCCGTACGTGTCCGTACCGGAGGAGGGCGACTTCGTTCGTGGCTCGGGGCGGGCCTTCGAGGAGAAGCTGATCCCCTCCATGGACGGATTCGTCGCGTTGTGCCAGGCACAGCTGTCACGCGAGGAAGTGGAGACTCTCTGCGGCTGGACGGTGCTGGTGCCGCTGTCGCTCGACGAGGACATGTGGCTGCCCGTCGACTCCCGCTACACGGAGTCCTCGACCATGGTCGCCGGCGCTCCTCAGGTGCTGGCGATCGCCGAGCGGCTGGCGGCGGTCATCGGCCTGCCGGCGGAGACACCGGAGATGTGCGACAACCTCGATCTGACCATGTGGTTCATGGACGGAGAAGCGAAGGAACTGGCCGCTGTCCGGCCGGGAGCATGGAGCGACGATCTGGATGCGGCCTTCTACGTCGCCCTGTACCTGCGCGCTGCCCAGCATTCGATCCGGCGCGGCTGCCCAGTCGTCTACTCCTGACCACTGATGGGCACCATGGCTCGACCTGGCTTGCTGGGCTGTTGTCTCTTGGGGACCGAGCCACACGGGATGTGGCTGAGCTGAGAGGGGCGACATATCGGAAGGTTGGAAGGGGTGGCAATGATTCTGCATCTGCAGCCGGGGGTCGGCGTGGCGACGGTCAGGCTCGGCATGTCGGCCGACGAGGCGGTCGAGGCCGCCCGTGAAGTGGGGTTCACCGGATCCGTTCCGGAGTGCGGCGAGGCGCCCGGACAGGTGCTCTGCGAGCACGGCGAGTCCCGGGCGGAGTTCACTCTCGGCTTCACCAAGGGAGTGCTGACCGATATCCACGTGCACCGGTTCCGCATCGAGGGCGCGGATGTGACGGTCGTACTGGACGGCCTCGATGTCTTCCGCACACCGAGCGATGAGCTGCTGGAGCGCCTTGAGGATCGTGGCCACACGGTCGAGCTGAACGATGACGGCGTGGACACCCTTCCCGACCTCAAGGTGATCCTTTCGAACGAGAGCAGCTTCGACCATCCGATGGACGAGGAAGGGGACCCCATCTACTTCGACTACGCCCTCGTCACCTCCGTGGACTTCCGCGCACCGCGCGCAGATTGAACCTCGTCCTCACTCCGGACGAGGCCAATCCGGGCCCGGCGGAATCGTGCCACGGCAGGCATCTTCCTCCCCGGCAGCCGGATCTTGCCGAACCGCATCGCGCGATGCGGCGTCGCCTGGTCGCTCGTACCCGCACTGTCTCGAGTACGAGCGACCAGTACGAACGTGACGCTGATCAGCAGCGCCCACGCCCCGAACTTGGCCAGCGGGACCGGCTGCCAGCCGTCGAGCTGGTGGGGGTAGCTCCAGGCGCCGACGTACGTGGCCGCGTTCTCCGCGACCCAGAGGAAGAAGCCGATCAGTGCGAAGGCCAGGGCCAGCGGAAGGCGGTAGCGGGAGGCGCCCACCGTGAAGTGGACCCAGGTGCCCGCCATCGCCGCGAGCAGCAGCACCGCGAGCAGGAGCCTGACGTCCGGGAGCCAGTGGTGCGTGAAGAAGTTCACGTACACGGCTGCCGCGAGCACCGCCATGGTCCGCGGCCGGTACCCCGACAGCGACAGATCCATGATCTTCCAGGCGCGGCAGCAGTAACTGCCGACGGCGCTGTAGAGGAACCCGCCGTAGAGCGGGACCCCCGCGATCTTCAGGACGGCCTCCTCCGGATAGCTCCACGAGCCCATCCGCACCTTCACGAGCTCGAAGAGGAGTCCCACGAGGTGGCAGCCCAGGATCACGGCCGTGTCCCGGGGCCCGTCCCAGCCGACCTTGCGCGCCAGGACGGTCAGTGCCACGCCGAAGATCAGGAGCAGGTCGTAGCGTGCGACCGGCAGATCGGCGGGCAGCAGCCGCGAGGCGCCGATGCCGCCGACGAGAACCACGGCAAAGGCGACGGCCCGCACCTGGTCGAGCCCGAAGCGCCAGAACTGCGCGCAACCGTGGGTGATCTGCTGAAACATCATGCCCGAGCAGACATTCGTCCTGGTGCCAATGGTTCCCCGATGTCGGGGAACCCGCCTGCCCAGGCCTTTCGCCGGCGGTGCGGCGGCCCCGTCAGCCCTCGGCCGTGGCCAGGAACTGGGTGGCCGCGAGTTCGGCGTACAACGGATCGGCGGTGACGAGTTCACGGTGGGTGCCCACGGCGCGGACCCGGCCCGCGTCCATGACGACGATGCGGTCGGCCATGGTGACCGTGGACAGCCGGTGGGCGACCACCATCACGGTCGTGGTGCGGGCGACGTCGGCCACGGTGTCGCGCAGTGCGGCCTCGTTGACGGCGTCGAGTTGGCTCGTGGCCTCGTCGAGGAGGAGCAGACGCGGGCGGCGCAGCAGCGCCCGGGCGATCGCGACGCGCTGACGCTCGCCGCCGGAGAGCTTGGTTCCGCGGTGGCCCACGAGCGTGTCCAGGCCCTTGGGGAGCCGCTCGACCAGGCCGTCGAGCCGGGTGGTCCCCAGAACCCGCAGCAGGTCGTCCTCGCCGGCGTCGGGGTTGCCGAGCAGCAGGTTGTCGCGGAGGGTGCCGGAGAGCACGGGCGCGTCCTGCTCGACGTATCCGATAGCGGAACGGAGTCGGGGAATCTCCCACTCGTCCAGGTCTCGGCCGTCGAAGGTGATCCTTCCGGCGCCCGGGTCGTAGAACCGCTCGATGAGGGAGAAGACGGTGGTCTTGCCCGCTCCGGACGGGCCGACGAAGGCTGTCATGCCACGCGGCGGTACGGAGAAGGTCACGCCGTGGTGGATGTACGGGAGATCGTCCGCGTACCGGAACCGGACGTCCTCGAAGGCGAGCGCGGCCGGTTCGGCCCCGGGCTCGGGCAGCGGCGCGGGCGCGGCCGGCGGCTCGGCCGGCAGCCGCAGTGCCTCGCGGATCCGGGCGAGGGCGGCGGACCCCGCCTGGTACTGGGTGACGGCGCCGACGACCTGCTGGATCGGTGACATCAGGTAGAAGACGTACAGCAGGAACGCGACGAGGGTGCCGACATCGATCGCGTCGGTGGCGACCCGGGCGCCGCCGACCGCGAGCACGGTGATGAACGCGATCTGCATGGACAGGCCGGCCGTGTTACCGGCCAGCGCCGACCACTTGGCGGCCCGTACGCTCTGACGCCAGGACTCCTCGGCCGCCGCGTGCACGGCCTGCTCCTCACGGTGCTCGGCGCCGGACGCCTTGACCGTGCGCAGTGCGCCGAGGATGCGTTCCAGCGACGCGCCCATGGCCCCGACGGCGTCCTGCGCCTGGCGGCTGGCCTTGTTGATCCGTGGCACGATCACGCCGATCACGGTTCCCGCGCCCAGCACCACGCCGAGCGTGACGGCCAGCAGGACCGGGTCGACCAGGCCCATCATCGCCAGCGTCGCGACGAGCGTCAGCCCGCCGGTGCCGAGGCCCACCAGGGAGTCGGTGGTGACCTCGCGCAGCAGGGTCGTGTCTGAGGTCACACGGGCCATCAGGTCGCCGGGTTCGCTGCGGTCGACGGCGGCGATGCGAAGCCTCAGCAGATACGACGTCAGGGTGCGTCGCGCTCCGAGGACGACGGACTCGGCGGTGCGCCGCAGAACGTAGCCACCGAGCGCGCCGATCCCCGCGTTGGCGACGACCAGGGCCGACATCAGCAGCAGGGCGCCGGTGATCGAACGGTCGTCGGAGAGCGCGTCGATGAGGTACTTGGCCACCAGCGGTAGCGCGAGCCCGGTGGCTCCGGTGACCAGCGACAGCACGGCGCCGAGGAGCAGCGTCCAGCGGTGCGGCCGTACGTATTCGAGGAGCATGCGCCAGGCGGGCGTGACGGGTTCGGCGGGCTCACCGTTCGCGGAGCGGTCCTGCGGGGCGGGTGCGGTGGGTGGGGCGGACTCTGTGGTGGTGGCCACGCATGCTCCTCGTCGTGCTGTTTCGGGTGGGCCGGGTCCGCATGGGCGGGGAGGCGGCTTCCATGTACGTCCGAGCCCGGGGCGGGGACGAGGGGTGAGGCCTCCTGGAAAGCAGACGCGTGCGCGGGCACGGCGGTTGAGGGCGGAGGCCGGTCCGGCTCAGTATCAAGCCGCTGTGCCGTTGTGTCATCGGGGTTTCGGTCCGTGACAGCCCGTCTTCGCCGTTGATGGTCGCCTTCGCACTCGGGGAGATCGGGGGAGAGGCGCTCCGACGGTCTCCGGCGCCGCAGGGAGGCCACCGCCCGATCGTCGACGGACCCCGGCCGGGTGCGGAGAACGGTGTCGGCCCCTGCGGTTTCTGCCGCAGGGGCCGAGGGCCGTCAGCGCCCCTAGCGCGTCAGGTAGTCCTGTCGCAGGGCGTCGAGGATCTGGGCCGCCTCGGGGAGGTCCGCCTTCCGGCAGCGCGCCGCTGCGGTCGTCAGGCGGGCGATGGCCTCCTTGAACCGGCCGAGGCCCTTCCCCTCGATCAGGGCGGCGATCCGGACCGCTTCGGCGCGCGGCACCTCGCCGGCTTCTCCGCCCTCTTCGTTGGCGGCGATGGCGGCCTCCGCCTCGACCAGGGCCTCCGGATGGCGTTCGGCCTCCGCCAGGACGAGAGCACGGCGGTAGTGCACGGTGCCGCTCTCGTACCAGGGGACGAAGTTCTCCGTGCCCTCCGGCACAGCGCCACGGATCGCGTCGGCCTGCGTCAGGTGGTCCAGGGCCGTGTCCAGGCCGTCGTCCCCCTGGGACAGCATGGTGAGACGCGCGAACTCGCACATCATGTGCACGATCAAGGACGGGTTCGGTGCCTCGGCGTGCGACGCGACGGCGCGCTCGTACGCCGTGCCCGCCGCGTCCCAGCGGTCGGCCATGGCCAGCGCGGTGGCCGCGTCCGCCGCCACCAGGGTGTGGACCGCGCGCTCCTCCTTCCACGCGGCCACGATGTCCGCGAGACGCAGGAACTCCTCGGCCGCGGCCAGGTACTCCTCCAGCTCCCGCAGTCCGCGCGCCAGAGACAGCCGAGCCTGGGCGAGCACTCGCTCGTCGAGCGAGGAGGCCGCCTCGTCGGAGAGGACCGATTCCAGTACGGCCACGGCGTCGGCCTGCCGGCCGCTGCGCGCGAGGACGTCGGCGAGCTGGATCCGGGTGTCGGTGGCCTCGTTGTGGTCCCCGTCCTGGTCGAACCGCGCCGCGGCCTCCGAGAGGTGGCGGACGGCCGCGCCGAAGTCACCGAGGTGGGTGCTGGCGTGGCCGAGCAGTGCGTACGTCGGCGCCAGCGGGAACTCCGTGTCGTCGTGCCGGACCGCGTCGGAGATCGCCTGGTGCAGCAGCTTCACCGCCTCCGCCGGCTCCTCCTTGGACATCAGGATCTGGGCGAGCAGGGCGCGCGGACGCGAGCCGCGCCAGGGCCTCCCGGAGGCCTCCACCTCCTTGAGCGAGGCGCGGAGCTCCGTCTCGGCGCCTGCGATGTCACCGCGGCGGACGGCGATGTCGGCGACGAACTGGCGTGCGTTGGCCACATGGTGCGGGACGGACAGGCGCTCCGCCTCGGAGTGCAGCGTGCGGGCGAGCTCCTCGAACCGTTCCCGGGCGGGGTCGGAGGCCTCCGGCCCTCGCACCACCTCCTGGTAGGCGACGAAGGTGCAGGAGTACAGCACCGTGAGATACGACAGCACGCGCTCCAGTCCCGCGTCGCCCTCGAACGCGGCCTCGCCCTCCCCGAGGGCCTCGCCCGTCAACGGGGCATCGGTCTTGAGACGCTCCGCCTCGCTCAGGGCCTCGTCCATGGCGGCCGTGGCCCGGTTCGCGTCCAGCGGCTCGTGGGCCTGGTCCGCTCCCCCGTCCTCCTGCGCCGTCGGCGTGCCGTCCGCTTCCTGGTCGGCGACGAACTGCCAGGCGAAGGCGCGCGACCGGGCGGACAGGGCGTGCCACGGCATGCCGATCCCCTCGAACAGCTCGGCGGCCCCCTTCAGCTCGGTGATGCTCTCGGCGGCGCGGTCCTCGTGCGAGAGCCGGAACGCGTTCTGCTCGGCGAGCTCCGCCCGCAGGAGGCGCTCGGGGCCGAGCCGGTCGTCGTGGGTCGCGGTGCCGTCCGCGAGGCGTTCGGCGATGCGGGTCCAGAGCCTGGCGCCGGCGGGGTTCCCCACGGTCTCCAGGCGCCGCGCCTCGCGCACCAGGGAGACGAAGTCCTCGGGAACGTCGACGACGGCGGTGGGTGCGGAGACCGTCGCCGGTGTGCCCTTCGCTCCGGAGGAGCGGGCGACGGACGTCCGCAGTCCGAGGGGCAGCGGCTCGTCGAGCAGCGGGCGCTGTTCGAGCCGGAGCCGCCGGTGGTCGCCGACGGCCGTGGTGCCGTTGCGCGCGTCGAACGCGGCGGCGAGCGCGTCCGCCTCGGACTGGACATGGGCGAGGAGCTCGCCGGCGGTCCAGTTCCGTCCGGGCGGGCCGGCGACGGCGGTGTCGGCGTGCCCGTCCTCGACGAGACGGGCGAGCAGCACCTCCACACCCGTGAGGAAGCCCAGGCGGGCCAGCGGAGCGCCGGTCGCCTCGAACAGCGGGCGGTTCTCGGCGAGGATCTCCAGCCCGCGGCCCTCGTTGCGCGAGAGGGCGCAGAACTCGAGGTGGTGACCGACCTCGTCCTGCATACCGGTGTTGCCCCGGACCCGCCGGTATCCGGTGAGGTGGTGGGAACGGGCCTCGTCCGTACGGCCGACGCGCAGCAGCGCCGGCAGGGCGCGCGCCTGGCTCATCTGGGGCTCCTCGCTGCACCCCTGCTCCCCTGCGAGGACCGGCCGCCACGTGTCGAGCGCTCCGGCGTGGTCGCCGGACATCACCTGGTGCCAGGCGAGATGCCGGGTCTCGCACGCCTCGCAGTCGCTGAGTTCGGTACGGGGCCGGGTGGCCCAGAGGTCGTAGGCGTCGGCGACGCCGGTGCCCGTGTGGGACGCCACGTGGTAGCGCATCGCCGCCACCGGCTGCATACCGTGCTCGGCCGTCTCGTAGCGGCTGCGCATCTGGTCGATCCAGCCGTGGACGGTGGCCAGCGGCATCTCCGGCACCTGGAGCAGGGATGTCGTCACCCACTTGAAGCGCCAGAAGACCTGGTGGGCCTCCCATTGGCTGAAGGATTCGGGAGCGGTGTCCCACAGTTTGAGCACCCGGGCGAAGGCGACGGGCGACTTGCGGTGTTCGCCGGTGAACTCGTACGCCGACATCAGCTCCAGCAGGGCGGTGACGAGGACGTCGGGCTTCTCGAAGGCCTCGGCGGCCTCGACGAGTTCTTCGGCGGTGATGGTGCGCTGAATGCCGTGGGGGCGGTCGTTGTTCTCGCGCAGCGCCTCGACCACGGCCTCGGGGGTGTCCAGCATCAGATGTCCTTCCGGGGCTCGGAGCCGAGTGCCGCCGTGCCGGGGTGGTGCATGGCGTGGGTGAGCAGGCCGATGAAGGCCCGGTTGAGCAGGGCGCTCTCGCTCGCGCGGAGCGGGCGGCGGCTGAGCAGCAGGGCCTGGCCGTAGAGGGCCTCGGCGGTCGTGACGGCCAGCCCGCGCTCGGTGATCGTGATGGCCTGGCGGACGAGCGGGTTGAGGTGGTTCAGGACGAGCTGTGCGCGTGGGGTCTCGTGGCGCAGGGAGCCGAGGATGTCGGCCCACAGTCCGTCGCTGTCGGCGGCGAGGCTCGACCGGGTCCTCTCGTGGCGTGCCTCTCGGTTGTCGAGGAGGAGCGCGGGTGCGGTGACGGGCTGGAAGTCACGCAGGACGACGTCGCAGTCGTGGACGCCGATCGTCTCCCGGGCGACGGCGAGGAAGGCCGCCGCGCGCAGTTCGGCGGTCGGGTCCACGGCGTCGAGGTGGGCGGTGACGGTGGCGGGGTCGAGGTCGGTGACGGCCGTTCCGGGGCGGATCTCGGGCAGCCTGTGCACGAGGTCACGGTCGTAGGTGTAGCCGCCGTTGACGACGCCGAGGCCGGCGGCCGAGGCGATCGGGGCGACCTGGCGGAACTCCTCGACGCTGCGGGTGACCAGGAGGGTCGGGTGCGTCCGCGCGAACTCCTCGAGGGTGACGTTGCCGTCGGTGGTCTCGAACGGAAGCCAGGGCAGCACGATGCGCAGCAGCTCGTCGTCGTAGCGGGCGAGCGCCTTGACCGCGAGGTGGTGCGTGTCGATGAAGCGGTGGAGCAGGGACGGGTCGCTGGCGGCGAGGCCGGTGAGCCAGTCGCGGATCCGGTCGCCGAGGGCGTCCCGTACGGCGGACAGGGTGCCGTCCTCGTACAGCGCCTCGCGGGAGGCGGTGGGCCGCAGGCTGGTGGTGTCGACCACGCACCGTACGAAGAACGCCCACTCCGGCAGCAGTTCGGGCGCCTGGTCCGTGAGGAGCATGCCCTTGAGGTGCACGCGGTGGCCCGCGCGCTGGGCCGGGCTCACGGCCGTGGGAAGGACGTACGCGACGCCGCGCAGGCCGGCCGCGGGAAGGTCGAGCTCGATGGTGTCGAGCGGTGTGAAGTCGAAGAGGTCGCGGCAGTACGCGGTCATGGCCTCGCGGCGGGCCAGCGGGGAGCGATGGCTCCGCTCCCACGGGGGCTGCTCGTTGACCCGGTGGGTCTCGCCCCGCGGTCCGACGACGGTGACCTCGTGCCGCAGGAGACCGCCGTAGTGCCGGGCCAGGGCGACGACCTGCTCCGGGCTCGTCCACTCCGCGTTGTCGGCGCGCGGCGTGAGCCGGACGGTGGTGCCCGGCTCGGGCACGGCCGAGGCGGGCAGGGTACGGATGGTGTAGCCGCCGTCGGAGTGGCCACGCCATTCGACGGCGGGGGCGGCCGGGTCGGCGGCGGAACGGCTGAGCACGGTGATCTCGTCCGCCACGACGAAGCAGGCGAGCAGGCCGATGCCGAACTGGCCGATGAACTCGCCGCGCGCGGCGTCGAGTCCGGCGCCGTCGAGGGCGCCTTCGGCGGTCCGCTTGGAGCTGCGCCCGATGGTGGCGAGGAACCGGTGGACGTCGGCCTCGGTCAGACCGACGCCGGTGTCCGTGACGGTGAGGGTGTCACCTGTGCGCACGGTGATGGTGCCGGGGGCGTCGGGTGTGAGCGCCTGCCGGGCGGTGATGGCGTCCACGGCGTTCTGGAGCAGCTCGCGCAGGTAGACCCGGGGACTCGAGTAGAGGTGGTGGGAGAGCAGGTCGACGAGTCCACGCAGGTCGACCTGGAAGGTGTGAGCGGTCTCGGATTGGGGCACCTTGCGAAGTCTTTCGGTAGGGCACGCCTGCCGCCGTTCGGCGGCGTGGGCGGGATGCGGATGGAAGGCGGGGCGGGGCCGGAGTGCCCGTTCGACGCATCGGCTCGAAGCGCCGGGCCGGAGCGCCTGGCCGTCGAGACGGGGGCCGTCCGCGTCACGGAACGTCAGGACGGCCGTCGGCACGGGAACCGGGCGGAACGGCAGGACGACCGGATGCCCCGATGCGCCGGCGGCGTGGGGCTACCCGTGCCGCGCCTGGTGGTCACGGGGTGCGTGGCGCCTCCGGCTCAGCGCCCGGCCGACGAACACTGCTTCCGGTAGGCCGCGGCGGGGTCGGTTCCGTCGAGGTAGTCCCAGGGGAACTCGGTGACGCGGCCCTCGAGGGCCTGGAAGCACTCCCGCGCCGAGACACGGTCTCCGGCCAGTGAGAAGGCCATGGCGAAGCTGTTGAGGACCTGGAGCCAGGCTCCGCGGCGGACGAAGTCCGGGTGCCGGAAGGAGTGATCGGCGGCCTTCCGCAGGGACGCGGTCACCTCGGGTCGGCGCATGTACGCGTCGTCCGGTCCCTTGTCGAGGGAGAGCCACTCCTCGATGTGCGCGACCGCGACGAGCTGGCCCAGGTGTGTGCCGCCAGGAGCGCCGAACGCGGCCTTCCCCGCGAAGGCGTGCATCTCCTCGTGCGAGCCGCCCCACTTCTCGCAGACCTGCTGCAACTGTTGCTGGTGCGCTCCGAGATGGTGGGGGTCACGTCGGACCGTCGCCTCGAAGCGGCGGCGCGCGACGTCCTGGCCGACCTGGAGGCCACGGCCGGTGGTCTGGAGGCCGTACCAGGGCGAAGTCCAATGCGGTTCGCGCTCGGCAGCCTCGTACAGGTACGTCTCGGCCGTACGCAGCCGGTCGTGGAAGATCTCGAACTGCTCGCGCGACACGTGCTGTGCCCGGGCCTCGGTCCGGGCCTCCCACCCCCAGCTGATGTGGCGGATGCCCGCCACGAGCCGGGGCAGCGCCGCGTCGGGTTCCGCTTCGAGCACGCCCGCGATCCAGCGCTCCACTCCCGCGGAGTCGCCGACGGCCCAGAGCAGCTCGGTCCGGTCCTCGCTCTCGGGACGTGCTTCGAGCACGTTCCGCACGGTGTCCCAGTCCGCTGCCGCGGCAGCCTCCCGCACGCGCCGTACGTCGGGATCGCCGGAGTCCTCCTGTACGCGTGCAACGGGCCGACCTGCCCATTTCCCCAGCGTGAGCCCCCATTCACGGAGCAACGCCATGTCCCCACCCCTTGCTGTGTCCGAACGGGGAGGCCGATGATCAACCCCCTCGTGGAGGTAGTGACTATCACGCGCGACCGACAATCGCACACTCTTTCCCGTCCGGAGTCCGGCGGCTGCTCGGGCGTACGTCGCCGCGTTCGCCTGGGGCGGCTGGACGGGACTCGCGGGCCGGGGCTCAGGGCGGCATCCCGCCAAGGGTGCCGGCAGGTCACCACCAGTAGGCGGGGTACCTCGGCGAGGTGCGGCGGATGCGGGAGCCGGCGTATCCCGTCAGCACGAGGAGGACCGTGGAGCCGAAGAGGAGGGGAACGAACCGGGCGGGTGCGGGTGTCTGGAGCACGATCACGACGGCGGTGGCGCAGGCGGCGGAGTGCGGCGTACGGGCGAAGGTGGTCAGCGCCAGGGTGAGTCCTGCGGCGACGGCCGCGGTCCACGCGTTGCTGCCCGCGACTGCGAGGGCGGCGTAGCCCACGGCGGCGCCGAGAAGGTGGCCGACGATGACACTGCGGGGTTGGGCCAGGGGCAGCGTGGGGGCGGCGTGCACCAGAGCGGCGCTGGCGGCCAGCGGGGGTATCAGCACCGGTTCATGGATCACCGCGCCGATCGCGACCAGCGCCAGCAGGACCGCCGTCGCGGCACTCACGCTGTGGAACGCGGCCACCGGCGAGGGTCTGGCCGGAGCACGGCCGCCGAACCGCGGCGGGCGAGGACGGTCGAGGGTGGCGTGGGCGTGTTCGGGACGCGAAGGGGCGTCGGTACTCATGTGTGCTGTTTCCGTGGCAGGCGGCCGAGGGCCGGATGGAGCAGGAGCGGAGGGGACGGCATGGGGGCTCTGTGATCGACAGCCGGCCCGGCTCTGCGCATCGCCCTGGTGTCGGCGGCGCAACCTCTCACGACTCTAACCTGCGGGTTTGCGGCGGTATGACGCGGGGTCCGCGACTCCGTCGCGTCGGCGGAGCGGTGCGGCCGAGCGCAGTCTGCGGATCCCGGAGCTGCGGATCCCGGAGAAACTCCGCGGGTCCTCGAACAGGTGACAGGAGCTCGCGTCCAGGCACCCGACGTCGCGATGGGCCGCCCGCCTTGAGGGCGGGGGGGCCCAAGCCCCGCGGCCCCCGGCCCCCCCGGGGGGGCCCCGCCGGCGCCCCCCCACGGGTGACCGCGCGGAAAAC